>DASPIO010000369.1:0-21419 GCA_035629155.1 Azospirillum sp.
CAGCACCTGGTCGAGCATCTGCCGGTGCTGCGCGGTCACGCAGACGATCGGCGTCAGCCCGGGCGTGCGCTCCATCGCTTTGAGGAGCGGCGCCATCTTGATGGCCTCTGGCCGGGTGCCGAAGACGATGAGAACTCTCATGCAGGAACTCCGCGCTTGCCGATGCTCCGGACTTTCACCCGGACGCAGCCACCTGGGATCTCCGGCCGCGGAAGCATCGCCGGCGATCGTGGGTGCCGGATCTTCCGCGAATAAAAACCCAGGGAGAATGACGGGATTGGATAGTAACGGCGTAGTGAAGTGGCTAACACCATCGTATAAATACTTTCAAAGCCAGCGCGCTATTGGCGTGCCTGTCACGGCCAATAGAATGCAAAGCAAGATGTGCGTCGTGCGGCATGGCGTCAACGCTCCATTCGAAGTGCCAATCCGGCTTAGGTAAATGAATGCCGAGGAAACAGAATGGAGTATTTATTGGAAAAGCCGGAGCAGCTATGGTGGTGCGACCGGATCCATGTCGTCGGTGAGGGGCCGCGTCGGTAGTAATCCGTCGGCCGCGCGTGGTTCCTTCATCGGTGCCCCGTCGGCGCGATCGCCGAAGAAAAGCACAAGAAAAAGCCCTTCCCCCTGGCGCGGCGGAGCGGATGTTACTCGCGGCGCCAGGGAGGAAGGGCTTTTCAGGCGTCACGCCGACGGCGTGCGATGCCCTACGCCGTGTAGTAGCGGGCGCACTCCTTGGAATACATGTCGGCGTCGCTGTAGGTGTGCATGGCGAGCTGGCGGGTGTCGACCTGCGTCAGGACGGCGCCGGCGATCGGCGCGCCGCTGCCTTCCAGGTCCTTCATGGCGAAGGCCACCGACCGCGCGCGCGAATGGCGCCAGCGCACCGCGTACAGGCAGGTGTCGGCGCTGACCGCCAGGATCTTGGTGTCGCTGACCGGCAGCACCGGCGGCGAGTCGATCAGGATCAGGTCATAGTGGTTGCGCAGCGCCCGGATCGCCTCGTTGAAGCGCGGCGACAGCAGGAGCAGTTGCACGTCGTGCCGCGACCGGCCGGCGCCGATGGCCTGCAGGCCGCTCTTGCTCTGGCGGATGACGTCCTCCAGGTCGGCCTTGCCGTCCAGGTAGTCGCTGAGGCCGTTGCCGCCGGTGACGTTCAGCTCGTGGCTGAGGCCGGCGCGGCGCAGGTCGGCGTCGACCACCAGCACCCGGTAGCCGCTGCGCGAGGCGACGCGGGCCAGCGACAGGGTCGTCGTCGTCTTGCCCTCGCCCGGCAGCGTGGAGGTCAGCAGCACGACGCGGCCCCCGGCATCGCCCGGCGTGCTCATGAGGACCGACGTCAGCACCGACCGGTGCGCCTCGGCGTAGGCCGACGACGGGTTGCGGTCGATCTCGCCCAGCAGGCCGCCACGGCTCCAGAAGCGTTTGCGGATGCGCGGCACCAGGCCCAGCGCCGGGATGCCCAGGCGGCCCTCGATCTCCTCCATGCTGCGGATGCCGGTCTCGAACAGCTCCGACGCGAAGACCACCAGCAGGCCGACGACCGCGCCCAGCAGGGCGGCCAGCGCCACGATCAGCGGCTTGTTCGGGAAGGACGCGGCGAGCGGCACGTCGGCCCGGGAGACGACCCAGGATTCCGGCCGCACGAAGCCCATCTGCTCGGTCTGCTTCAGGCGGTTGAGGAAGGTCTCGTAGATGGTGCGGTTGGCCTGCGCCTCCTGCTCCAGCGCGCGCAGGCGCACTTCGGTGACGTTCAGGCGCGACAGGTCCTCCTTCTGGTCGGACAGCGAGGCGAGCAGGGCCTGCGCGCGCTTGTGCGCGACCTCGGCCTGGTTGCGGGCGCGCTGCACGGCGTCCTCGGCCTCGCGCGCGATGCGCTGGCGGGTGGAGGCCATCTCGGCGGTCAGCGCCATGATCGACGGGTGGCGCGGGCCGTGGACGTGCGACAGCTCCGCCATGCGGCGCTGCTGGTCGCCCTCGATCCGCCGCAGGTCGTCCAGCGGGCGGTTCTCCGTCAGCTCGGGGAAGCTGAACACGGCGGCCGGGCCGTTGCGGCGCACCGCCTGCTCGATGGCTTCCAGGCGCGACTGCGCGGCCTGCCATTCGGCGTGCGCGGTGACGTAGTCGGTGTTCAGGCGCGAGACCTGTTCGGACAGCAGCAGCGTGTTCTGCCCCTTGATCAGCCCGTTCTCGGCGCGGAACGTCTCGACGCGGTTCTCCGACGCCTCGGCCTCCGCCTTCAGCTCGTTCATCCGGCCGCTCAGCCAGGTCGTCGCCTTCTGCGTCACGTCGAACTTCGCCTGCATCTGCTGGAGCGTGTAGGCCTCGACCAGCTTGTTGGCGACGCGGGAGGCCAGCGCCGGATCGTTCGCGGTGAAGGACACGGCGATGACGCGCGACCGGCCGATGGCGCCCACCGACAGGCTCTCCTCGAAGCGGTCGATGACCTGGGTCATCATCGCGTCCTCGCCGGCGTAGGGGGCCTCGGGCGCCGGTGGTTCCAGGCCCATCCATCCCTCGACCGTCGTGCGGGCGTCGGCGATGGTGCGGCGCACGAAGGCCATGGCGCGGGCGGTGAGCGGGACCTCCTGGTCGGTCGGGTTGAACTCCTCGGTGCTCAGCAGGTTCGTTTCGTCGATCACCTTGCGCGCCAGACTGCGGGAGCGCAGCACCTCCACCTCGCTCTCGATGGTGGCGGTGTCCGGCACCAGGCCGGACAGGACGGATTCGACGTTGACCAGATGCTCCTGCCGCGGGTCCAGCATGACCGTCGCGGTGGCGGTGTAGCGCGGCTTGGTGCTCACGGCGATGGCCACGCCCGCGGCGACGCTGACGGCCAGGATACCGATCATGATCCACTTGCGGCGGTAGAGCAGCTTGTACGCCTCATACAGGCTCAACTGCTTTTCGCCCGTCGTCGTCGGGTCCGATGGCAAGGGCAATGCCTTGTCTGTCCGGCGAATTGCGTTCATTTCCGGTCTACTCTGTAAGAGGGATGAAGCCGGGAAGGTTTCGCCAATGTCGGCAAGACGCGCCGGGGCGCGCTCCGCTCCCGCCATTTCTTATGGTTGCGCAAGGCCGGCCGGGCATCTGTTCTTTGGTGTTTCCGATCGCGGGAGGCGTGGTAGGCGTGGATCCGCCGTTTGAACCGCGCCGGGCCATCCGGGTACGTCGGCCCGTCCCGTGCACCACCGGCGGCGACTCCGTCCGGTCGGCTGATCCCCCGCGCGCGCCTTCCCCTACCGATTTGGGGTGCGTCCTTTGCCTGTTGGACACGGCGGCGCGGCAAACCCCAACTACACCTCCCGATATTGCCGTGAGCGGGGCGTTCGACGCCCCTTTCAAGCACAGGGCCATTGCATGACCCATATGTCCTCGACGGTTCGGAACGCGGATGCCCGCCGGGCGCTCGACCGCGCCTGGGTGATCGCCGCGGTCTACGCGCTGTTCGCCGGCGCCGGCATGGCGCTGCTGGCCGAGGTGGTGCCGCTGACCGTGCACCCGCAACGCCTGCTCACACCCTCCGGCATCGCCAGCTTCGTCGCCTTCTGCGCCCTGTCCCTCTCCGCCGTGCTGGCGCCGGCGCTGCTGGCGCCGGAAAGCTCGCGCGCGCTGGCGCGGGCCTTGGCGCGCGCGATCGAGGCGCGGACCGGGCTGTTCATCGCTCTTGCCGTCGCCGCCGCGCTGGCGGGTTCGCTGGTGGTGGCGGTCGTGGTGCTGGAAGCCTTTCCCAACTCCGGCGACGAGTACGCCTACCTGTTCCAGGCCTGGCACTTCGCGCGCGGCGAACTGTGGGTGGCCGCGCCGCCGCTGGGCGAGACCTTCGCCCCCTACCGCACCTGGGTCCTGGACGGCAAATGGGTCAGCCAGTACCCGCCCGGCTGGCCGGGCGCGCTGGCGCTGGCCGTGCTGGTCGGCCTGCCGGTCTGGGCGGCCAACGCGCTGTTCGGCGGGGCGCTGGCCGCGTCGCTGGCGGCGCGGGCGTGGCCCTATGGCGAGCGTACCGTCGCCCTGGCCGTGGCGCTGGTCTTCGCGCTGACGCCGTTCACCGTCTACAACGCCGCCTCCTACCACTCGCACGTCTTCACCGCGCTGTGCATCGCGCTGCTGTGCGTGGCCTGCGTGCGCCATGGCGAGGGGAAAGGGGGACTGGCGCTGGTCGCGGCGGCGCTGTGCCTGGGCGTCATCGGCGCCACGCGCTACATGACGCTGCTGCTGCTGATCCCGGCCATGCTGGTCTGGGTGTTCGTCGAGAACCGGCGGGCGTGGCTGCGCATCGCCGTCGTCATGGCGCTGGTCGCCGCACCCTTCCTGGTGCTGCTCATGCTCTACCAGGACGCGGTGACCGGCAGCCCGTTCCGCAGCACCTATTCCGTCATCAACCGGCCGGACATCTTCCTGACCGCCGCCTGGGAGGACGTGGTGCACGGCAGCGCCATCTCGCTCTACCGCGTGGCCGAACTGGCGGTCTGGGCGTCGCCGATCCTGCTGGCGCTGTATCTGGTGGCCTTCGCGGTGAAGGTGCGCAATGGCGCCCTGCGTTTCTACGACCTGATCTTCCCGACCTTCCTGGTCGGCTACGTCTTCTTCCCCACGCTGGGCGGCAACCGCTACGGCCCGCGCTATTACTACGAGGCGTTCCCGCTGATGCTGGCCACCATCGGCACGGCGGCGCCGCTTGCCGCCGCGCGGGGCCGGCGGGTGTGGGAGCGGCCGGTGGTGCTGCACGCCGTGCTGGTCTGCGTCGCCACGCTGGCGCTGACGCACCTCTTCCTGTGGCCCACCTACCGCGCGCAGATCGCCGAGCGGCAGGACCTCTACCGCCTCGCCGCCGACATGGGGCTCGACAAGGCCATCGTCATCGTGAAGACGACGCCGGGCCTGGGCCTGATCGCCGAGGACCTGGCGCGCAACGGCCTGTCGGTGGACGGCCCGGTGCTCTACGCCCGTCCGGACGCGGCGCCGGAGGATCTGCGCAAGGCTTTCCCCGATCGGTCGGTGTGGGTCTACGAGCGCGGCAGCCCCGATGAACCCGGCCGGCTGACGCCCGCCACACCTTAAATAGAGCCCAGTGAAGGTCTGGATCGGTGTCGGCGCGGCCAAGGACACAGCCCCTCCCCCTCGCGGGGGAGGGGCTGTGAAGGGGCGCTCCGCTTCCAGTTGTTTCACCGTGCCGGCCGTGATGGAGGCGACAGCAACACCATGACCGAAATCACCAGTACTCCCATCGCGGCCGCGCCGCTGGCGGTTCCCGTCTCGCGGCAGAGCGTGCTGGCGAAGCTCGCGCTCGTCGCGGCGGCGCTGGCTGCCTGCCTGGGCGCGCCGCTGATCGAGACGTTCGGCGTCGCCTACGTCAGCCCCGGCGGCGGCCTGCTGGGGAAGATCCACCCCTCCACCTACCTGATCGCCGCCGCCTTCGGCTGGCTGCTGTTCACGCGGGGCGACCCGGTGACCACCATGCAGGCGATCTGGCGCAAACAGGGGGCCGAGGTCATCTTCCTGGGGCTGGTGGCGGTGGTGGCGCTGTTCGGCATCATGCGCTACGGCCCGTCGGGCCTGGCGTACCTGATCGACGTGTTCATGGCCCCGGCGCTGTTCGCCATCGTGCTGCACCACCTGCCCACCGAGACGCGGGCGCGGCTGTTCACCGTGGTGTTCTGGCTGCTCACGCTCAACGCGCTGATCGCGCTGGGCGAGGCGGCGACCCGCCAGTACCTGATCGGTTACCTGCAATGGGACATCCGCTGGGACGGCGGCATGGAGTTCCGCGCCGCGTCCCTGCTGGGCCACCCGCTGAACAACGCGCTGATCACCGTTCCGGCGGCCATCCTGGGCTTCCATCTGGCGACCACCGGGCGCGGCTCGGCGGTGGCCTTCGGCATCCTGGGCCTGGGCCTGCTGGCCTTCGGCGGGCGCGCGGCGGCGCTGCTGACCGTGATCGGGCTGTTCGGCTTCATCGTCGTGGACGTGTGCGCGCGGCTCTACCGCGGCACGCTGTCGTTGCAGCGCGCGGTGATCTACCTGTCGATCCTGCTGATCGGCCCGCTGCTGCTGATTGGCGTGCTCAGCACCACCGGGCTGGGCGAGCGCATCGTCGGCCGCGCGCTGTTCGACGGCAGCGCCCAGACCCGCCTGGAGGCCTTCAACATCTTCCAGTACATCAGCCGCGACCAGCTCTGGTTCGGCATCAGCAGCGAGGCGGTGGGCATCCTGATGGAGAACCTGTCGCACATCGGCGTCATCGAGAACTTCTGGATCTACCTGATCGTCAACCTGGGCATCGTCAACGTCGCCCTGCTGACCTACGGCTTCGGCCTGTTCCTGTGGCGCACGGCGCACCGGGGCGGCTACGTCGGCGGCCTGACGGTGGCCACCTTCCTGATGGTCGCCTCCACCAACAACTCGCTGGCCGCCAAGACGACGGCGCTGACGGTCCTGGTCACGCTGGTCCTGTGCTTCGGCGACTACATGCGGGCCAAGGCGAATTCCAGAGGACCTTTGTAAATGGACAGTCGGGAGAGGATAATGGCTGGCAGCGCGATTTCCCTGGTCGACACCACCACGCCCCGGACGCCGAAGCCGGACGTGCGGCCGGACGCGCCGGCCGTGGCGGTGCTGATCCCCTGCTACAACGAGGAAGCGGCCATCGGCACGGTCGTGCAGGACTTCCGCGCCGCCCTGCCGGACGCCACCGTCTACGTCTACGACAACAACTCCTCCGACCGCACGGTGGAGGTGGCGCGCGCGGCCGGCGCCGTGGTCCGGCACGAACCGTTGCAGGGCAAGGGCAACGTGATGCGCCGGATGTTCAGCGACGTGGAGGCGGACGTCTACGTGCTGGTCGACGGCGACGACACCTACCACGCCCCCTCGGCCCCCCAGATGATCCAGAAGCTGTGGGCCGAGCAGCTTGACATGGTGAACGGCCAGCGGGTGACGGACATCGCCGCCGCCTACCGCCCCGGCCACCGCCTGGGCAACAAGGTGCTGACCGGCATCGTGGCGCGGATCTTCGGCAGCCGCATCCAGGACATGCTGTCCGGCTACCGCGTCTTCTCGCGCCGCTTCGTGAAGTCCTTCCCCGCGCTGGCCAGCGGCTTCGAGACGGAGACCGAGCTGACCGTGCACGCGCTGGAGCTGCGCATGCCGATCGCCGAGGTGAAGACGCCTTACAAGGACCGCCCCGAGGGGTCGGTGAGCAAGCTCAAGACCTACCGCGACGGCTTCCGCATCCTGCGCACCATCCTGGTCCTGGTGAAGGAGGAACGGCCGCTGCCCTTCTTCGGCCTGGTGTTCGGTCTGCTGGCGGCGCTGGCGCTGGTCCTGGCGGCCCCGGTGATCGCCACCTTCGTGCAGACCGGCCTGGTGCCGCGCCTGCCCACGGCGGTTCTGTCCACCGGCCTGATGCTGCTGGCGTTCCTCAGCCTGATGTGCGGCCTGATCCTGGACACCGTCACGCACGGCCGGCGCGAGATGAAGCGCCTGCGCTACCTGACCATCCCGGCGCCGGGCGCCACCCCGCCGGAGCGGTAAGCAAGCTCTCCGGCAAAACCTCTCCCCCCAGGGGAGAGGGATGGCGCATTCGTTGACAAAATTCCTATTCTCCGCCATCATCTCAGCGACAATGGCCACACACGCGAACGGGACGGAGGCAACCCTCCGTCCCGTTTTCCGTTTCACGAACCCGTTGCCGTTTCCCGAAAATGAAGCCGGTGGCCGGATGTTACGCCCGCCCCCGGGGCGTATCACGGCGTATCATCCGGTAACATTCACCCCGGCAGCACGGTGATGGTCACCCGGCTGGCGTCCTCCGGCCCCAGGTCGCCGCGCAGCACCAGGCGCGGCGCCGGCATGCGGGCGCCGAAAGCGGGGGAGCACCAGCCACGGCGTGGCGACGAGACGCCGCGCTCCAGCGTGGCGTCCAACGGCGCGCCGACGGCGACGACCGCCAGCACCCGCTCGGCGTCGGCGATGCTCCAGCCGGCACCGGTGTGGGTGACGGTCAGGTCCGGGTGGATCAGGAAGCCGATCTCCACGGGCAGCGGCCGTGCCGTCCCCACCAGCCGGTCGGTGACGATCAGCCGGTTGCGGCACCGCTCCAGCCGGCGGCGGTGCCGCGCCCCGTGCCGGCGCAGGAAGCCGTCGTGCTCCGCCTCGACCGACCACAGGTCGGGGCCGTCGACGGCGCCCAGCATCACGGCCTTGGCCTTCTCCGACCAGTTGAAGGGGCCGGCGATGCGGCTGGAATCCTCGCCCGCGATGGACAGGGTGTTGTGCGCCGGCGTGCCACGGAAGTGGGAACGCCAGTCGCCGCCGGAATGGTAGAGGAAGGTGCCGGCGTCGATCAGCACCGGCTGGCCGCCGACGTGCAGCCACAGCGCCAGCGCGTCGGCGTGCCCGTGCGCGGCGATGGACAGGTAGCCGAGCGGCCCGTGGTCGAACGCCGCCAGGCAGTCCGTCTCCGCCTGCGTCCAGCGGAACACGGTGTAGCCGCCGTCCGGGAAGCGCCGCACGCCTTCCGGCGCCGCGGCCGGGGCGGGCGGCGGGGCGAGGACCGCGTGGCGCAGGTGCGGCGCGGCCCCCGGCGGCACGAGATCGGCCCGGCCGCGCAGGCCGGCCAGGGCGGCCTGCACGGAGGTGACATAGGACTCCGGCTCGACCTGGGAGATGAAGACGCGCCCCTCGTCGTCGTCGCCGATGCGCGGCTGCCCGCCGGCCGCGTCGGTGAACCAGCGCAGGCATTCGCCGGAGGCTTCCAGCCGCGCCCAGAAGGCGTCCGGGAACGGCTCGCCGACGCGGTCGGCGATGCAGCCGGCCAGCATCAGGAATTCCAGCGTGAAGGCGGTGTAGGTCGGCGACTGCTCGGCGCCCACGCCGTCCGGGTGGATCTGCCGGAAGGCCTCGGCGATCAGCGTGCGCCGGCCGTACGCGGCCCAGCGTTCGCCCTCGCTCAGTCCGGGCACCAGCGTGCCGATCAGGTAGAGCCCGGCGGCCTCGGCGATCAGATGGTTGTTGGCGGAGGAGTGCAGGGACGGGTAGCGCATCAGCCAGTGCCCGTGCGCCGCCAGCGTGGCGCGCACCTTGCCCCGCAGCGCGTCCGGGAAGGCGGCTGCGGGCAGCAGGGAGGTGACGGTCATGATGCTGATGGCGCGCAGCGCCAGTTCGATGCCGGAGGCCCAGTTCACGCCGCGAAAGGGCGGGTTGTGGTCGATCCAGCTTTCGATCTCGGCCGCGCAGGCGGCGCTGATCGCGCCGTCGCCGGTGCCGGTGGCCAGCGCCGCCGCCGCCTGCAGGTGCTGGAGGCGGTTCACCTCCCACACGTGCTTGACGTCGCCCAGCCCGTCCGTGTGGCGGAAGGAGATGTCGAAGCAGTAGGGCTCCGCCGGCCAGGACCGGCCGGTGGTCGGGTCCAGGTGCCAGCGGGTGTGGCGGTCGCAGCCCGGCCACTCGACGCCCAGCAGGCGGAAGCGGCCCTCGGCCGCCCGCCGCGCCACGGCGCGCCAGCTCCGGATCAGCTCCGGATGCATGGCGGCCAGCGCCAGCACCCCGTCGGCAAGGCCGGGAATGACCGGCAGCGCGCCTTGCGCTTCGGCGGCGAAGTCCGGGCTCCGCCAGCGCGCGGTGGTGCGCATGGCCTGCTCGACCACGCGGTGCGCCACCTCCGCCGTGGACATGGAGGCGAGCCGCGACCGGTACCACGCCAGCTTGCGCATCAGGCCGCCGGAGCGTCCGGCCGGTCGCGCCGGCCGGTCTTCGGAAATGGAAAACGACGGTTCGGACTGGATCGTCACCACGGACCCCGCTTGCCAAGGTTCGGATGGGTCGCGGCGTCACGCTGGACGAGGCGCCGCGACGGGACCCAGGAAATAATGCGGGCCGCATCCGGGCGCATCCGGTCAGTCGGCGGGGCTGGTGATTCGGGGTTCGTCTTCCCGTGTTAGGCGGAATGGACCCGGCACCCCCAATGCGCCGCAAATGTTCGTGCTGGCATCCGAAGGCGTTAGTTCTCCCTTCCGCCGCATACGTTTGCCCATCGCCGGACGAGCCATTGCCGACCCCCGCCCGTTGACGCCACTTTCCAGGGCGATTGTTGCAACAAGGGTGGCACTATGACGGCGGTGGCGTTCGTCGGCGACTTCCCCCTGACCATGAACAAGGTACGGGGTGGCGTGGAAGCCTCGACGGCCGGTCTCGCGCAGGCGCTGACGGCGGCCAGCGACGGCACCAGCGTGGCCGTGTTCGCGGTCCCCAAGGCCGACATCGCAGGCGACTACGACGCCAGCGTGAACGGCGTGACGGTGCATTACTTCCGCTCCCCCATGCGGCGGCAGGTGGCGGCGCTCCTGTGCCTTCCGCGAATGCTGCGGCGGTTTCGGACTTCGGACATCAAGGTCGCGCACCTGCACGGCACCAACATCATCACCATCGCCATGATGGCGACGCTGAAGGCGATGCGCGTCCCCACGGTGCTCAGCGTGCACGGCATCGTCGGCAAGGAATGCCGCGACCGGTTCCGCGCCAGGCCGTCGGTCGGCAACGCCATCAAGGTGGTGTTCTACGGGCTGGCGGAATGGTTCACCGTGGAGGCGGCGGATGCGGTGATCGGCAACACGCCCTACGTGGTCGAATACTTCAATCTGGCCGGCAAGCCGAAGGCGCACGTCATCCCGCAGGGCATCTTCCTGCAGGACTGGCGCGTCGCGGAATCCGAACGCCGGCCGTGGCTCTCGCGTCACGTCGTGTCGATTGGCACCTTCTCCCGCCGCAAGGGCCATCACCTGCTCATCGAGGCGTTCAGCCGCGTGCTGCGGGAGGGCGTGTCGGCCCACCTGACAATCATCGGCGCCACCACCGACCGCGCCTATCTGGAGGAGCTGCGCGAACTGGTCCGGCGCCTGGGCGTGCAGGATCAGGTGGAACTGCGCTCCGACCTCGGCCGGGAGGAGCTGCTGCGCACGGTGCGCACGTCGCGCGTCTTCGCGCTGCATTCCGAGGAGGAATCGCAGGGCATCGCGCTGTGCGAGGCGATGGCGTCGGGCCTGCCGGTGGTGGCGACCGACGTGGGCGGCATCCCGGACGTGGTCGAGCACGGCGCGTCCGGCCTGCTGTCGCCCTACGGCGACGTCGACACCTTCGCCGCGCACCTGAATCGGATGCTGAACGACGACGCGTTGGTCGAGCGCATGTCGGGCCGCGCCGTCCGCCGTGCCGCCGAGTTCACTTGGGAAAGCACCGCGCAACGCACCCAGGCGGTCTACGGGCAGGTGCTGCGGCCGTGAGAGGCTGGGGTCGTCGCTTGGGTTTCTTGTGAGGGGTTTTGGAATGGCGTCCGGCAGCCTGCTGCGCAAGATGGTCAGCTACACGCCCGCCGTGGTCGTCCCGGCGGCGCTGCAATTCCTGACGGTCATCGTCTTCACGCACCTGATCAGCCCGGAGGCGTTCGGCCGCTACGCGCTGGTCATGGTCACCGTGCAGTTGCTGGACATCGTGCTGTTCGGCTGGCTGCGCTCCGGCGAGATGCGCTTCTACGAACCGCGGGCGGCGGCGGGCGCGGTGCCCGCGCTGTTCGCCAACACGCAGGCGATGCTGCTGGCCATCGGCGTACTGGTGCTGGGCGCCGGCATCCCGGCGGCGCTGTGGCTGGTCCCCGACCGGGCGCTGGCGCTCGCCATGGCGTCCGGTCTCGTGCTGCTGGTGTTGCGCGCGGCCCTGCTGCAGGTGTTGAACCGACACCGCGTGCGGGGCGAGGCGCTGCGCTACAGCATGATCGAGATCGGCCGCGCGTCCGTCTCGCTCCTGACGGCGGTGCTGCTGGCGGTGCTGCTGGGACTGGAGGAGCAGGCGTTGCTGCTGGGGGCCGTGGCGGTCTTCGCGCTGATCCTGCTGGCCGATCTGCCGGCGGCGGCCGTGCGTTTCTCCGGCGGCGCGTTCGACGGGGCGACCACGCGCGCCTGTCTGGCCTTCGGGTTGCCGGCGACGCTGGCGGTGGTCCTGGCCGACCTCGTGGCGCTGTCCGACCGCTACATCATCGGCCTGTTCTGGGGCGAGGAGGCGGTGGGCGTCTATTCCGTGGCCGGCAACCTGTCGCGCCAGAGCATAGCACTCCTGTTTTCCGTCACGCTGGTCGCCGCCTATCCCATGCTGATGCGTGCCTTCGAGCGGGAAGGGATGGAATCGGCCCGGCGCCGCCTGCGCGAGAACTTCGCCATCGTGCTGGCCCTGTGTGTGCCGGCGACCGTCGGGCTGGCGCTGACGGCCGAGCACGTGGCCGTCGCGTGCCTGGGCGAGCAGTACCGGGCGGCCGGCGCGCTGATGCCGTGGCTGGCGGTCGCCGCCTTCCTCAGCGGGGTGAAGATCCACGTCTACGACCACGTCTTCCACCTGAAGCGGCGCACCGGCCTGCTGCTGCTGCTGAACGTGCCGATCGCCGTGCTGAACGTCGGCCTCAACCTGCTGCTGGTGCCGGCGTGGGGTGTCGCCGGGGCGATGACGGCCATGCTGGCGTCCTATGCGGGCGGGCTGGTCCTGACGATCTGCGCCGCGACGTGGCTGATGCCCGTGCCGGTGCCGGTCGACACCGTGTGGCGCAGCCTCCTGGCCGCCGGGGTCATGGCGGTCGCGCTGATCCTGCCGGCCTATCCGCTGACGCCGGCCGGGCTGGCGGCCATGGTGGCGGCGGGTGTCGCGGTCTACGCCGCGGCGGGGCTGGCGCTCAACCTGCTGGGCTGCCGGACGTTCGTCCTGGCCGCCATGCAGCGGATGGCGCAGTCCGCACGGTCGAGCTGAAGAACGTGCCACCCCCATCCGATCGAACGGGGTGTCGTGCGGGCTAATTCCGTTGCGGGTTTGCCGGGAAGCGGGGGCCGATTTCATGATCACCCGCATGCGGCCGTCATTCCCGGAGCGAACGCCATGTCGATCGGCACCGACGCCTCTCCTTCCCCCAGTCTTGCCTTGCGCGGCACATGGACCGTGCCGCGCGGCCAGCTCATGGCCGGGCTCTACCTTGTTGGCCTGATCAACGGGCTGGCGCCGGATGTCGGCGCGGCGATCACCAAGTACGGCGTGCTCATGGCTGCCGCCAACCTGTTCGGCGTCACCGTCATCGAGCTGCTGGCGAGTGCACTGGCCGTGCGGCTGGCGCTGCGCGGAAGCACGGCACCGCCTTCCAGGGCCGACCTCGGCGTCGGTGCCTTCTTCCTCATACTTATGGCGCTGCCGTCGCCACAGGTGAGCTGGATGGCCATCGGCATGCTGGCCGCCTTCGACCTGCTGCGCAACCGCGCACCGGAGTCCAGCCGGGCCGCGGCGACGGTGATGCTGGCCCTGTCGGTGCACGAGGTTTGGAGCCGCGTGGCGGTGAACCTGTTGGCCATGCCGCTGACCAACCTGGAAGCGGCGGCCGTCGCGTTCACCCTCGGTCTGATGCGCGACGGCGTCATGCTGAACGGAAACCTGGTGGACACGCCGGACGGCTTCGGCCTCGCCGTCGTCGCCGGCTGCCTGTCCATGCACTATATCTCGGCCGGGCTGGTGTGCTGGGTGGCGATCACGCAGGCCGCGCGGCCCGCCTGGAAGGCGCGGGACCTGATGACCGCCGCGCTGGTCGTGCTGGCCATGTTCGTGCTGAACCACGCGCGCCTCGTCGGCATGGGGTTCGGCCCCGACGCCTACCACGCGCTGCATTCGGACCTGGGCGCGCAGATCCTCGGCCTCGTCACCCTGGCGGTCGCGGCCCTGATCGCCGTGCGCGGAGTGCGTCATGAGTTGGGTCGTCATGAGTTGGGAGATGCGCGATGAAGCTCGGTTCGCTGGCTCTGGCCGCCGGCTTGGCGGCGGTGGTCGCGGTTACGGTTCCGCCGAAGCTGGCCCGCGGCGGCGGCGAGGCGGGGGAGGGCTACGCCAACAGCCGCAGCCGCCTGGAAGGGCGGATCGACGCCTTCCTGGCGGCGCAGGGCTACCAGCGCGTCGGCATGATCCCGCTCAGCGGCGACGCGCATTACCGCGTGCAGGAGTACGCGCGCGCCGAGCGCGCCGGGGCATGCGAAGACACGGTGCGTGTCGCCGCCGTGCCGATCAATGGCGAGGCGACGGCGATGCTGGACAACCATTTCGGCGATACCGGGCGGATCGCCTACGTGCTGTCGGGCCGTGTGCACGACGCACCGCCGGTCCTCGAAGCCTATGTGACGGAGAAGTTCGGCCGTTTGCTGCGGCTGTTCGGCACGCGGTCCGGCACCACGCTCAACGCGCTCGTCGCGGTGATCGAGGACGATGTCTGCGCCGGCACCGCCGCGCGTCTCCCGTGGAAAGAGCTGTAACAGGCACAGCGTGCATGACGTAGGGCCGGAACCCGGCCCTACGATCCCAGCTCCCGCAACCCCGTGTCGCTGTCGCCGGCGGTGATCAGCCAGTTGCGGCGGTCGCCGATCAGTTCGGCCGCGTCGCGGGCGTTCTCCCCCAGGCGGGCCATGGCGCGCGTTGGGGTGCGGTGGCCCTGGCGGAACTGCAGGAAGCCCAGCGCCTTGAACACCCGGTCGGCCGGCTCGTTCAGCGTGCGGCAGAGCAGCGCCACCAGCCCCTCCCGGCGGGCGAGGCGGGTGAGGTGCGCCAGCATCGGCAGCAGCCATTCCGGCCGCGCGAGATAGTCGATGACGACGCCGATCGGCTCGGCTTCCCAGCGGTCGACGCGCAGCACGGCGTAGCCCTTCACCACGCCGCGGTGCATCAGGTAGAAGCGGCGGTAGCGATCGGCGTTGCGGGCGTCGAAGCGCCAGGACAGCGTGCGGGCGTCGCGGCGCGCCAGCACCGGCTGATGCGGCGATACGGTGGCCCACAAATCGTCCACCGCCTCATCGAAGGCGGGGATGGGCACGAGGCGGGTGCCGAACAGCCTGGCGCCGGTGTCGCAGAGGAAGCCGGCGAGGTCCAGCGCCGGGGTGGCCAGCGCCGCCGCCAGCGGCAGCAGCGGACCGCGCACCGCCAGCGCCCGCGCGCAGCGCCGTGCCTCCAGAACCCGGCAGTAGGTCGGCACGAGGCCGAGGTCGATCCACCCCGCCGTGCGGTAGGCCTTGTACGCCGCCTCCGACATGCCGAGGCCGAGGGTTACGTCGCTGGCCGCCGCGTGCGCCTCCGATAACGCCGGGCCGACGCCGCGCAGGCGCCATTCCGGCGCCACCATGAGCTCCACGCCCCAGGAGGCGGACAGTTCCAGCCCGCCGGCCTTCAGGCGGAACGGGATGCCGCCTTGCTGGCCGACGATGGCGCCCTCGTACTCGTAGACCCAGAGCTGCGGCCCCTCGGCCTCGCGCCAGGGGTTCTCCTCGTACAGCCAGTGCGTGTGGGCGGGGTCGAGCTGGCGCGCGTCCGGCCCGAACGTCGCCTGCTGGAACGCTTCCAGCGCCGGGCGGTCGGACGGGCGGTAACGGCGGAGTTCGCCGCGCTTGGGGGCGCGCAGCCTGCGGTTTGCGGTCGCTGTCATGACTCCTCGGTCACTGTGCTGAGGATCGCCGGGCCGGGCCGCCGTCAGGCGGATTCGGCAAGGGCGGCGCGCCGGATCTTACCGGTGTCGGTCTTCGGCAACGCCGTGCAGAACGCGATGAACTTGGGCACGAGGCGGCTTTCCAAGCGCGCCCGGCAGTGGCGCCGCACCTGTGCCTCGTCCAGCGTCGAGCCAGAACGGGGCACGACGTGCGCCTTGATGGCGGTGCCGTCGATCTCGTCCGGCACGCCGATCACCGCGGCCTCCGCGACGTCGGGCAGTTCGTAGAGGACGTTCTCGATCTCCTTGGGGCTGACCTTCTCGCCGCGGCACTTGAAGACGTCGTCCTTGCGGCCGACGAAATAGAGGAAGCCCTCCTCGTCGGCGGTGAACAGGTCGCCGGTGCGCAGCACGCCGTCCCGCAGGCGCTTGGCCGTCTCCTCGGGCCGGCCCCAATAGCCGGGCATCACGTTGGCGCCGCGCACCACCAGCTCGCCCACCACGCCGGGGGCGGCGCGGTTGCCGTCGTCATCGACCACATAAGCCTCGCAGTTGGGCATGGCCTTGCCGACGGAACCGATCTTGTCATCCAGCCGGTCGGGGTCGAGGTAGGCGACGCGCGTGGATTCCGTCAGCCCGTACATGGAGAACAGGCGGGCTTGCGGGAACAGGGTGCGCAGCCGCCGGATGTGGGCGGGCGGCAGGGCGGCGGCCGTGTTCGTCATGCGGCGCAGCGTCGGCACGGTGCCGGCGTGAAAGGAATCGAGCTGCAACAGCATGGCGAAGATCGTCGGCACGCCGGGCAGGCTGGTAACGCCGTGCTTCGCCATCGTCTTCAGCACCACGAAGGGGAAGACGAACGAGCGCTCCAGCACGAGCGAGAAGCCCACGCGCACCGCCATGAAGACCTGGAACAGCCCATAATCGAAGGACAGCGGCGGCACGCACAGCACCACGTCGTCCGCCGTGTGACCCAAGTAGCAGGATATCGACCAGGAGGTGTTCACGATGTTGCGGTGCGTGAGCATCACCCCCTTCGGCCGGCCGGTCGAGCCGGAGGTGTAGATGATGGCCGCGAGGTCGGCGTCGATCATCCGCGGTTCGTCGATCGGGCCGCCGTCCTCAAGCTCCTCGCCCAGCCACAGCGTGGCGCGTACCGACGGGGCGTCGGCGACGGCCGGCCGCACCTCCTCGGCGCAGGCGGGTGGGGCGATCACGGCGCGCACGCCGCAATCGTTGAGGACGAAGGCCAGCTTGTCGCGCTTGGTCGTCGGGTTGAGCGGGACCACCGCGGCGCCGGCCTTCAGCACGCCGTACAACGCCACCACCGTGTCGATGGTGTTCTCGGCCAGCAGCGCCACGCGGTCGCCGCGCGCCACGCCCTGCCGTCGCAGCGCGTGTGCCAGCGTGTCGCTGTCGCGGTCGAGTGCCGCGAACGACCGGCGGTCGTCGCCGGCGATCAGGGCGGTCTTGTCCGCGGACCGGGCGGCGGTCTCGCGGAGGAGGTGATGCACCAGGAAGGCCATGCCGTGCCTCTCGGTTCAGGCCGCCCGCTTGCGGTCGACGAAAGCGGCGATGCGCTCGATGCTGTCGAACACCTCGGGCACCATCTCCTCGTCCTCCACGGATATCCCGAAGTGGTCCTCGACGAAGGCGACGACCGCCATCATGCCGGTGGAATCCACCACGCCCGTGTCCATCAGGGACTGACTGTCGGTCAGGCCGCCGGGGGTGCCGAGCAGGAAGGTGTCGACGATGTACCGCCGGATCTCCGCTGCCGCGTCGGCGACGACCCCATCAGTGACTGGCGGGGGGCGCAGGGTGGGTGTGGTGAGCATGGGGGAAAACTCCTGACGGGCCGGATCCAGGCGCTCAGACGCGGGCGTGGGCCGGCCGCACGCCGGCCGCGGGGGCAGGGCGGGCGCGCAACCTCAGGCGGACGTGACGCAGCCAGCTCGGCAGCCCGGTCATCTGCGCCACCAGCCAGTTGAGCGAGGCGTGGTCGTACACGGGCATGACCTTCAGCCGGAAGGGATCGGCATCGGGGCCGTTCCAGCCCACCTCGATGGTGCGGCCGGTGGCGTAGCCCGCCCGCTTCAGTTCGGCGATCTCGCGCTCGCCGTAGTCGCCGTTGGGGTAGGCGAAATGCCGGCACGGCTGGTTCAGCGTCGCCTCCAGCTCGTGCTTGCACACGGTGATCTCGTCGGCGCAGGTGTCGTCGTCGCACTGCGGGAGGATGGGGTGATGCCGGGTGTGCCCGCCGAAATCCGCCACGGAGGACAGCGTGCGCACCTCGTCCCAGGTCAGCGCTTGGCGCGGGCCTTCGGCGCCGCTCAGGTCGCAGCCGGCTTGGCGCAACCGTTTGCGCCGCTGGGTGTCGGTCAGGCCCTTCAGGGATTCGGCGCCGAGCGTCGCGGCGGCGGCGGTCTGCCACCAGAACGGCCGCGGAGTGCCGACGATCTGGCTGCACAGGTAGATGGTCGGGCGCACGCCGAATTCGCGCAGCAGCGCTTCCAACCGCGCGTTGCCGGCGTGCCCGTCGTCGATGGTGATGACCATCGGGTAACGGGGCAACTCGTGCCAGCGTTTGCTGGTCAGCGCCCGCTCGAACGCATCCATGGTGATGAAGCTGTAGCGGCGGGCGAAGTAGGCGAGGTGGGTGCGCAGGACGTCGGGAGAGGGGTTGTGGTAGACGGCGATCGTCACGCGCCGCCGCGCGAAGGCAAAGCGCACGAGCGCGTCCAGCCGCGTCACGCGCACGAATGCCCCTAACGCCTCTTTCATGGGGGATGTCCTCTCCGTCGTTGGCGGTGTGGGGTGCCCGGCCTCCGCCCGCTCGGGAAAGCGGAGGCCGGGAAAGTCACCGCGGCTTACTGGTCAGCCTTCTGCGACCGCTTCCGCCACGCGAGCGCGCCACCGGCGAGCAGCAGGGCCGGCAGGCCGGCGCCCAGCAACGGCGCGGGGGCGCTGTTGTGCGGGTTGCCCGGCTTGTGCCAGCCGTTGTGATTGCCGTTGTTGTGGTGCGGAGCGGCGAACGCCGGCGCGGTAAACATGGTCGCGGCGGCCACCAGAAGAACGTACTTCATGTTCGGTCCCTTTCCCTTCGCTGATGTCGCGAGGAATTCGCGCCATGAAAACGTAATGCGGTGCTCTCGCGCGGTGGTGTGCTCTTAAGATTAATGTGTCTTGTGGGTAATGGCGGCGATCGGCGACGCCCCCGGTTACCCGCTCAGGTTTGCGGTAGAACGAGGCTAATCCATCAGGCTTGCTCCGTTCGAAAAGAAACTATTCCAACGTTTACAATGCAACTCAGCGGTTGATGCTTCCTAAGCGCTGGCTGTTCGGCGCCAGCCGTCGTGGCGTTCTTGAGGAACCATGGGACCCGCGCGACAGGAGAAAAGCCATGCTGAGGCACGCCGACCACACCGGTGAGAAATCGACGGATATCAACGGCTGGAAGGCGATTGGTGTTGGGTGTGGCAGGATTGTCTCAATTTCGACCCAACTTCTCCGAAATTTTTTCGATAGGGTCCGCTCGTCGATTGGAGGACGGAACGGAGAGCAATCCACACTCCATCGAGGCAAGGGTCGACGGGTGTCCCCAGAGCGGGGGGCCGCATGCGCCGCGACGTTCGGCGTTGCCGGTTCCAGGCGTACCGGTAGCTGGCAGGCAGAGCCGCAGCACCGAATGCCACCGCAAACGCGGTGGCCGCGCCGGACGGCACAATCGATCGCCTTGGTGGTGAGTTGCCTGGTCGCCTTGACAGCCACGGCTGGGGCGGCCGCCGAAGGCGCCCGGAAGGGGGCCTCCTCCAGGTCAAAGCCAACCGAGGAGCAATCCATGGCAGACGTTACTCGCACCGGCCTCGTGTACGACGCCAACTTCGACACCCCGATGATCTCGGGCACGGGCTACACCCGCGAAGGCGCCCCCGTCAGCACCGGCACCTTCGCCGGCCGCACCGCGCTGAAGTCCTACCTCGCCCACGACGGCAGCGGCACCGTGCGCTCGGAAATCGTCCCGGTGGGCATGACCGGCGCCAACTTCACCGCCGCCGGTTCGCAGAACGCCAACGCCAAGATCGGTGATACCTACTGGTACGGCGCCAAGATCTACGTCCCGGCCGACTGGCAGAAGGACAGCGATCCCGAAGTCATCATGCAATGGCATGATTATCCGGATCCCGGCGAGGCCTGGAAGAACCCGAACCTGGCGCTGAAGATCCTGCCGTGGTCGGACGGCTCCAACCATCTGGTGGTGAAGGTCCGCGCCGACGCGTCGGAGTTCACGCCGTCGGGCGGCGGCGACAGCCGCTACGATTCGGTGAAGACCTACGACCTGGGCGACGTTTCCAGCCTCAAGGGCAAGTGGAACGACTTCGTCTGGAAGATCAAGTGGGGCTACACCGACAGCACCGGCAGCATCCAGCTTTGGAAGGACGGCAAGCTCGTCCTTGACCTGCCGAACAAGGCCAACTGCTTCAACGACGACCACGGTCCGTACTGGAAGCTGGGCGTCTACAAGTGGGGCTGGGCGAGCACGCGTGATACCGGGGCGGACAGCCGCACCTACTACTACGATGACATCCGCATCGCCAACAGCAGCGGCAACTACAACTCGGTCGCCCCGACGCAGACCACCGACGTGCCCGACACCTCCACGCCCACCACGCCGACGACCCCGACGTCGCCGAGCACCGGCGTGACGCAGAGCAGCGGCACCAGCGGCAACGACAATATCAAGGGCACCGAAGGCGCCGACAAGCTGGGCGGTGGCGCCGGCAGCGATACCATCTCGGCGATGGGCGGCAATGACACGCTCGATCCGGGCACGGGCAACGATGTCCTCGACGGCGGCGCCGGCACGGACGTGATCGACCTGTACAACCAGACCGTCGGCTACAAGGTCGACCTCGTCGCCAAGACCGCCAACGGCGGCACCGGCAACGTCAAGACCGTGACGAACATCGAGAACGTGGTCGCCACGAGGCAGGCCGACGAGCTGCGCGGTGACGACAACGCCAACTCGCTGCGCTCCATGGAAGGCGACGACCTGATCTATGGCCGCGGCGGCGACGACATGGTGGCCGGCAACCTGGGCAACGACACGGTGTTCGGCGACCTGGGCAACGACAGCGTCTACGGCGGCGGCGGCGACGACCTCCTGTACGGCGGTCAGGGCAACGACACCATGTTCGGTGACGACGGCGCCGACAAGCTGTACGGCGGCGACGGTGCCGACCTGATGTCCGGCGGTGCGGGCAACGACATCCTGGTGGGCGGCGCCGGCAACGACGTCATCACCACCGGTGCGGGCCTCGACACGGTCGTCATCGAAAAGAGCGCCGGCGTGGATCGCGTCACCGACTTCGCCGTGGCCGAGGATAAGATCGACCTGACGCCGTACTACAACGCCCTCAAGGCGTCGGGCGTCACGCCGGCCGCGGACTACGTCAAGTTCGTCGCCAACGGCACGGCCACCGAGATCCGCATCGACGCCGACGGCTCGGCTGGTTCGGGTGGGGCGGTGACCGTGGCCTCGCTGGACAACGTCGCGGCATCGGCGCTGAAGATCGGCACCAACGTCATCGCCCCGGCCGGCTCGTCCTCCTCGACGGCCCCGACGGTCCCGACGGCCCCGACGACGGGCGGGACGGCGACCAACACCATCACGGTGACGGCGCATTCCAACCTGGCGAGCGGCGTCGGCGGGCACTTCAAGGTGCTGGTGGACGGCAAGCAGATCGGTGAGGCCACGGCCAACAACACCTCGGCCCAGGCCTACACCTTCAAGGCGAGCCTGACGCAGGACGCGGCGCACAAGATCCAGGTGCAGTACGACAACGACGCCGTGATCAACGGCGTGGACCGCAACCTGCACATCAAGGGCATCGCCGTGGACGGCAAGGCCATGGCCTCCACCGCCACCGGCGTCACC
>DASPIO010000370.1:0-72529 GCA_035629155.1 Azospirillum sp.
GCCGAACTCCACGCCGCGCACGCTGAAGCGGGTGACGTGGTCGGGCGACTTCTTGGCGGCCAGCGGGAACTTGCTGACGAGGTCCTCGGCGGAGACGTCCTTGCCGGGCGCGGCGTTGCTGATGGTCATGCTGGTCCTCGGGATTTCTGCATCGTTTCCGCGGCGGGACTGCACCCCGGCATCCGCCGTCCGTGGATTCGGCCGTATAGCAGAACCGGCCCGGTCCTGAACAGCGCCTCGACGTCCGGCGCGCGCCCGATTACTCTCGCGCATCAAACGCCGCACAGGTGACGCTCATGAACGACCCGTATCTCGACGGCACGAGCCGCCTGGTTCCCGGCGACGCGGTCGCCGCCATCCTCCGGCGCCAGGACGGCCGCTACCTGATGCAGTTGCGCGATCCCAAGCCGGAGATCTTCTTCCCCGGCCACTGGGGCCTGTTCGGCGGCGGCATCGACCCCGGCGAGGACGAGATGCAGGCCCTGTTGCGCGAACTGGAGGAGGAACTGAACCTCCGTGTGGACGCCGGCGCCGTGCGTTACTTCACCCGTATCGACTTCGACTGCGCCTTCGCCGGCCACGGCCGGCTGTTCCGCAGCTTCTACGAGGTGACGGTCGACGACGGCGCCTTCGCGAACCTGCGCCTCAACGAAGGACGGCGCCTGGAGGCGTTCACCGGCCGCGAGGTTCTCGCCCTGGAACCGGTCACGCCGTACGACGCCTTCGCGCTGTGGCTGCACGTCCAGCAGAGCCGGCTGATGCGGGAGTGATGCCGGGCCGCGCTATGCAGCCCAACGTTCTCACCCTCAAATGAAGTTCAGATGCTGCGGCGGCGCACCCGCGGGCGTTTCGAGCACGATGCGGCCCTTGCGATGGGCGTCCAGCACCTCGTTCACCTTGTGCTGCAGGCACAGCGTGCCGCACATGGTCTGCGCGTTGAAGTCCGGCCCGGCCAGGAGGTTCATCACCTCCCAATAGCGCTCGGACGCCCACAGGTCCTTGAAGCGCGTGTCGCAGATGTTGCCGATGTGGAACTTCTTGTAGCGCTCGTTGAACAGCATGCCGCACGGCGCCACCAGCCCGGAACCGGAGAGCTGGATGATGAACGGCGGGCCGTAGCAGCGCTGGTAGGAGCGGCGGTGGCCGTCCTGGATCTTCGACCACTTGACGGACACCTGATACCCCTCGTCCGACAGCGCTTCCGCCTCGCGCAGGCGGTCGTACAGCGCCTCGTAGCCGGCGTAGTCCACGCCCAGCGAACCGTCCTCGTCGTCGGAACAATGCTTGATCACTAGGTAGTCCGGCCGCAGTTCCTTGCCCAGGCGCGCCAGCGGCAGGATCTGGTCGGCGTACTGCGGCATCAGCACCATCTGCAGCCCGATGGTGACGTCCAGGTTCAGGCGCCTCTTGATGGTGACCATGTCGCGGATGTTCTCCACGACGCGGTCGAACCAGTGCTCCTTCACGCCCATGATCTCGGCGTAGCGGTGCCGCTCGCCGGCCGAGATGTTGACGCGCAGGTAGGTCATGTGCGGCAGGATCTCTTCCAGCTTGCGCCGGTTCAGCACGAAGCCGTTGGTCCCCGCCGCCATGGACAGCCCGAGTTGGGAACCGCGCACGACGGTGTCGACGAAGACGGGGGAGATGGTGCTCTCCCCGTCCGACACCAGCGAGATGCCCTTGACGCCGATCTCCGCGCAGTCGTCCAGGAAGTCATAGATGACCCGCTGGTTGATCACGCCCCGGTCGTTCTCCTGCAGCATGGCGTAGCAGAAATGGCAGCCGTAGTTGCAGGCCCGCGTCAGCGCCATGTCGATGGTGATGGGCGCCACGCGCTCGCCACGCTCCCACGCGCGGACGCGGTCCAGGTGCCAGGCGATCTTGGTGCCGTCGAGGATGAGCTGCGTGTGCTCAGGCAAGGCGTTCGTCATCGCGAGCTTCGTCCTTACAGGCGCCGGATGGCGTTCTGGTCCTTGAGCGCGGCGTGGTGGATTTGCAGGCTGCGCTCCACCGTGCGCTTCAGGTGCCGTTCCAGCGCCCGCATCAGCACCGGCTTGTCCGCCGCCGCCAAACCGCCTTCCGCAAAATTGACGACAACGCGCACGGGATGCCCGTGCAGATCCGCCTCAAGGCCCCGCACCCGCAGGGTATCCGGCGCGAAGTCCGCGACCGCCGCCGCGACCCGCGCCTGCCGCTCCGCGTCGCTAAGGGCCAGCCACGCGTCCGTGGGCGGCCGGTCGAACTCGTTGTAGCCCGGCGGCGCGCCGGCCGTCTCCTCGTACCGGTCACGCAGCGCGTGGATCAGGCGCAGCGCCGGGGCGAACGCCGGGTCGGCGTTGCCGGGGTGCAGGATGCCGGGGACGGGGCGACCCAGGTCTGGGTCGTGCAGGGCGCCCAGGGCGCGGATCGCCCCGTGCTCGGCGGCGTCGGCGAGGGGCGTTCCCTCGATCTCCGCGCACAGCGCATCGAGGATGGCGCGCTCGACCGGGTTCGTGGCGCCGCCGTGGCGCGCCGCCCTCACCGTGTGATCGGCCGGGTCGACGAGGATCGACAGGGTGATGTCCCCCTCCACCGCACCCAGGCGATGGCAGCCTGCGTCGTCGGGCAGCGCCCCCTCGTGGCCGATGGCGGCGAGGCGGCGCTGGATGCCGCCGCGCAGCGAGGGGTGCGCGCCCCGCACCGCCGACGCGGCCCCCAGGCCGGTGACGCGCAGGACGATCCCGTCCCCATCCGGCACGATGGCCGCCGTGCCCAGTTCCGCCAGCAGCGCCAGCAATTCGCCGTCCCGCCCGTCCGGCAGGGTGGCGCGGCGCACCGCCACGGCGATCTCCGCGGCACCACAGCTTTCCGCCGACTCCACCATGTTCAGCAGGCTGCGCACGGGGTCCTCGTCGGGCACCCACATCTCCAGCACGTCATGCGACGTCGCATGCCCGCGCAGCGCGTCGAGCAGCCCGTTCTCGAACTCGGCGACGGCGGTCTCGTAGCGGATGGGCCCGGTCATCGCACGCCCCCGAAGAAGCCGTTCACCGCGCGGGCGACGCGGGCGATGTCGTCGGGCTTCATGAACTGGTTGACCGGCAGCGTCAGGATGCGCCGCGCCTGCGCCTCCACCGCCGGGAAATCGCCTTGCCCATAGCCGAGGTGCGCCGCCGCCGGCTGCAAATGGATGGGCACCGGGTAGTGGATGCCGGTGCCGATGCCCTGCGCCGCCAGATGCGCCTGCAATTCGTCGCGGCGTTCCACCTGGATGACGAAGGTGTGGTAGGTGTCGAACGCCTCCTCCCGCTCCGCCGGGATGAAGACATGCGCTGCGTCCAGCAGGTCGCGGTAGAGCCGGGCGTTGCGCCGCCGCCGCTCGATGACCGAGGGCAGGCGCTTCAGCCGCATCAGCAGGATCGCCGCCTGCAGCGTGTCCAGGCGCGAGACCAGCCCGAACTCCGCCACCGTGTTGCGGTCGACCATGCCGTGGGTACGCAGCCGGCGCAGGCGCGCCGCCATATCGCCGTCACGAGTCACCAGGAAACCGGCGTCGCCGCAGGCGTTCAGGTTCTTCAGCGGATGGGCAGAGAAGGCGCCGGCGTCGCCGATGGTGCCGGCCAGCCGCCTGCGGTGCGTCGAACCGATCGACTGCGCGGCGTCCTCGATCACCTTCAGCCCGTGCGCGGCGGCGACCGCCATGAGCGCGTCCATCTCGCCCATGCGCCCGGTCAGGTGCACGGGCATGATCGCCTTAGTGCGCGGTGTGACCGCCCGTTCCACCGCCACCGGGTCCAGGTTCTGGTCGGGCAGCACGTCCACCAGCATCGGCCGGGCGCCGACGTGCACCACCGCCGCTGTCGAGGCGATGAAGGAGTTGGCCGGCGTGATCACCTCGTCGCCGCGCCCGATGCCCAGCCCCTTGAGCGCCAGCATCAGCGCGTCGGTGCCGGAGTTCAGCGCCACCACCTCCAGCCCGTGGTGGAACTCCGACAACGCACGCTCCAGCTCGCCGACGGCGGCCCCGCCCACCCAGTCGCCGCGCGCCAGCGCCTCCGTCACGATGGCCAGCAGTTCGTCCCGCTCCTCGTCGAACTGGCGGGAGAGATCGACGTAGGGGATCGGTTGCTCAGCGCCGCTCATAATAGGCCCTGACCTGCTCGACGACGAAATCCTGCTCCGCGCGGCTGATGTGCTGGTCGGTGGGGAAGGTGATGATCTCGCGCGTGTGGCGGTCGGTCACCGGGAAGGCGCCCTCCGGGTAATCCAGGAACTTCAGCGCGTCCTGCCGGTACAGCGGGATCGGGTAGTGCACCTTGGCCTCGATGCCCTGATCCAGGAGATGGCGCAACAGCCCGTCGCGGTCCTCGGCGAAGACGATGTACAGGTGGTAGACCAGCCGCATGCCCGGCACACGCGGCGGGATGCGGATCTGCGGGATCGCCGACAGGGCGCGGTCGAAGTACTCGGCGTTGGCGATGCGCGCGTCGGAGATGTCCCGCGCCGAACCGATCAGCCAGTTGCCGACCACCGCCTGCAGACTGTCCAGGCGGCTGTTGCAGCCCAGCACCTCGATCTCGTCGCGGTTGCGCATGCCGTGGTTGCGCAGCAACCGCAGCGCCCGCGCCATGTCGTCGTCGTCGGTGACGATGATCCCCGCGTCGCCCCAGACGTTCAGGTTCTTCAGGGGATGCAGGGAGAAGGCGCCGGTCGTGCCCCAGGTGCCGGCGTTGCGCCCCTGCTGGCTGGCCAGGATGGCCTGGCAGGCGTCCTCGACGATGGGCAGGCCATGTTTCTCGGCGATCGGCATCAGGCGCGTCATGTCGGTCATGTAGCCGGTGTAGTGCACCGGCACGATCGCCCTGGTGCGCGGCGTGATGGCCGCTTCCACCGCGCCCACGTCCATGCAGAAGGTGTCGTCGCAGTCCACGAACACCGGCCGGGCGCCGAGTTCGGCGATGGCGCCGACGGTGGCGATGAAGGTGTTGGCGGCCGTGATCACCTCGTCGCCATGCCCCACCCCCAGCGCCTTCAGCGACAGCTTGATGGCGTCGGTGCCGGAGCCGACACCGACGGCGTACTTCGTGCCGATGAGGTCGGCGAAGCGGCTCTCGAACTCCGCCACCGGCTTGCCCAGCGTGAAGTCTCCGGTGGCGACGAAGCGCCGGATCTCCGCCATCAGGTCGTCGATCTCGGCGAACTGCTGCGGCAGGTAGGAATAGCGGACCTTCATGCTCGGCTCCGGCTCAAAACGGCCCCCGGAAGGTCGGGTGCGGCACGTCCATGGGAACCGTCGCCAGCGCGGCGGCCAGGGCGGCGCGCGGTCCCTCCACCCGCGCCGGACCGGCGCCCACCAAGGTGGCGGCGGCGTCGATGATGCTGAGCGCCGTCGGGTAGAAGCCACCCAGCAGCGCCCGCGAGCTGGGCGTGGGGTGCTCCGGCAGGCCCAGGCGCACGGGCGGCGCCTTCAGCGCGCCCAACGCCTGTTCGACGACGCTGGCGACGATCTCCGCCCCGGCGCCGTAGCGGCGAAAGCCTGTGTCGACGCACAGGAGGCGCCCGGTGCGCCGCACGGACTCCACGATCGGATCGGCCACGAAGGGGCGCAGCACCGCCAGATCGATCACCTCCGCCGCGATGCCCGCCTGCGCCAGCGTCTCGGCCGCGCGCAGCGCCTCCAGCAGCATGTAGGAGGTGGCGACGATGGTGACGTCGCCGCCCTCGCGCACCACGCGGGGGCCGTCGAGCGGCACGGTGTAGTGCCCCTCCGGCACCGCGCCGGTGGCATAGTGCACCCAGCGGTGCTCGATCATCACGACCGGGTTGTCGTCCTCGATGGCGGCGATCAACTGCCCCTTGGCCTCGCGCGCCGTGGCCGGCAGGACGACCTTGAGGCCCGGCACCTGGGCGAACAGCGTCTCCAGGCTCTGCGAATGCGCCGGCCCCTGGCCCCAGCCGCGGCCGACGATCATGCGCACCACCAAAGGCACCCGGTGCCGGCCGTTGGAGACGTAGTGCAGCTTGGCCGCGTTGTTGAAAAGCTGCTCCAGCGACAACAGCGCGAAGTCGACGCGCTGGTGCACGATCAGCGGCCGCCGGCCCATCATCGCCGCGCCAATGGCGAGCCCGGTGAAGCCGTTCTCGGCGATCGGCGTTTCCATGACGCGCGCAGCCCCGTGCGCCGCCGCGAGGCCGGCGGTGGTGCCGAAGATCGCCTTGGGGTCGGCCACCCCCTCGCCCATGACGAAGACACGCGGGTCGCGCCGCATGCACAGGTCGGTCGCCTCGCGCAGCGCCTCGGCGACGGTCAGGATCCGCGGTTCAGGCATGGACGTGCTCCGCCACCGTGTCGGCCTCCGGGAACGGTGCCGCCCTGGCGAAGGCGAAAGCCTCTTCGATCTCCGCCGTGATCGCGTTCAGCATGGCCAGTTCCGCCGCCTCGTCCAGCGCGCCGTCGCGCACCAGCTCGGCACGCAGCCGGGCCAGCGGGCAGCGCGCCTTCCAGTCCAGGAACTCGGCTTCGGTGCGATAGCCGGCGTCGTTGTCGTAGTTGGGGCCGCAATGCTCGCGCCAGCGGTAGGTGTCGAAGACCAGCAGCGTCGGCCCCTGCCCCGCCCGCGCCCGTCCCACCGCGCGTCCCGTCGCGGCGCGCACCGCGTGCACGTCGTTGCCGTCGGCCGTCTCCACCGGCATGGCGTAGCCGCGCGCCAGATCGGTGAACGGCCGCGCCGGCTGGCGGTCGCCCAGGCCGGTGTAGCAGGAGTACAGGTTGTTCTCCAAGACGAACAGGACCGGCAGCCGGTGCACGGCGGCGAGGTTGAGAGTCTCGTGGAACACGCCTTCCTCGATGGAGCCGTCGCCGCAGAACCCGACCGCGACGCGGGCGCTGCCCTCCTGCGCGAAGGACAGCGCGACGCCCGCCGCGATGGGCAGGCCACTCGCCACGATGGGCAGGCTCAGCAGCAGGCCGGCGTCGTGGTCGAACAGGTGCATGGAGCCGCCGCGCCCGCCGCAGCAGCCGGCGGCCTTGCCGTAGATCTCCGCCAGCATCGCCTTGAGGTCGCCGCCCTTGGCCAGATAATGTGCATGGCAGCGGTGCGTGCTGACCATCTGGTCGTCGCGGCGCAGCGCGGCGCACACCCCCGCCGCCACCGCCTCCTGCCCGATGGACAGGTGCACCGGGCAGCGCATCTCCTGCTCGGCGTAGCGCGCGGCGATCTCTTCCTCGACAAGGCGGATGCGCAGCATCGCGCGGTACAGATCCAGGGATCCGGTCATGCCGTCACCGTCGCGGCGGCCGGCGCCGGCTGCCAGCCCATGCCGAGGTCGAGCACGGCGTGGCACAGCGTCTGGTGCGCCAGCTCGACAAAGCCGTATTCGCCGGACGCGACGTACAGGTTCAGGTCGCCCATGACGCGCAGCGGGTTGTCCGCGTCGAAGCCGCTCAGCGTTACCACGGCGCAGCCCTGGGCGCGCGCGGCCTCCGCCGCGTTGCGGATGTTCATGGAGCGGCCGGAGCTGCTGATGGCGACCAGCAGGTCGCCCGGCCGGGCGTGCAGCGCGATCTGCCGGGCGAACACCTCCTCATAGCCGAAGTCGTTGCCGAAGCAGGTGAGCGCCGCGGCGTCGTTGAACGTCCGCGCGCGCAGGCCGGCGGTGCGGGCCCAGTCGGTGGCGCAGTGGCCGGCGATCGCGGCGCTGCCGCCGTTGCCGACGAACATCACCGTGTTGCCGCAGGCGTGCGCGGTGCGCGCGGCGTGCTGCACCCAGGCGATGGCCTGCCCCAGAGACAGGCGCGCCCCGCCGCCGTCCGTCGCCTCGGCCGTGCGGCACAGGCGCGCCAGCGTCTCGACATACGCCTCGAAATGCCCGCCCGCCTCGCGCAGCCTGCTGCCGCCGTCCATGGTCCGCTCCCCGCCGTCCTTAGTCACTTCAGCAGCGTCTGCAGATACTTGAGCACGGCGCCCTTTTCCACCGACTGACGGTGGCCGACGATGCCCACCTTCAGGGCACCGGCCACGTTGCCGACGAAGCCGGCCTCGGCCATGGTGGCGCCGGCCGCCACCAGCGGCGCCGTCACCGCGAAGAAGGCGTCGCCCGCGCCCACCGTGTCGACCACCATCTTGGTGAAGGCGGGGATGTGTACCACCAGCTCGTCCGGGCCGTAGGTGACGCAGCCGTGCCGGCCGTTGGTGATGATCAGGCGTTTGCAGTCGATGCGCGCGGGCAGCAGCTCGCTGACCAGCCGTTCCACCTCGATGTGCTTGTCGGCGACGGCGAGGCGCGCTTCCGGCGCGTCGATGCAGATGAAGTCGGCGCGCGGGTAGCGGGTGATCAGGTTGAAGCCGGTGTTGGCGCTGTTGGTCTGCGCGTTCACCGCCAGGAACGGCGCGCACTCGCTCAGCGCCCGGATGACGTTCGGCGTGACCAGCCCGTGCCCGAAGTCGGTGACGATGACGAGGTCCGCCGCCCGCGCGCGTTCGCGCAGCGTGGCGATGAACACCTCCTCCTCCGCCGCGTCCAGCGGCGAATCGTCCATGTGGTAGACCTCGAACAGCTTGCGCAGGTAGCTCTGGTCGATGAAGCGGCACTTGCGCGTGGTCGGCACGTTGGGCCGGTTCAGGCTCCAGAAGCGCACGTTCGGCTTCAGGCTGTGCCGTACGAGGTCCTCATGGCTGTCGTCCGCGCCCAGCAGCGACAGCACCTCCACCTCGCGGCAGAAATTGGCCGTGTGGTTGGCCGCCGCCACCACGCCGCCGGCGAACAGCTCGGCGTTCTGGAAGCGGGTGGCGATCATGTTCTCCTTGGGCGATTTGCCCTGGGGGAGGACGTACTGGTACTCGTCCACGATGGTGTCGCCCACCATCAGGACCTTCAGCCCGCTCGCCCGCTCGATCAGGCCGCTCAGCCGCTCCAGCGCGTTGCGCTGGCGGTGCTCGTTGAGGAAGGCGCGCAGCGGCGGGTCGTAGACGTCGAGGTGCCGGTTGATCAGCGCCGACGAGCTGAACGTCACCTCGTCGGTGAACACGATCCGCCCGCCGTGGCTTTCCACGAGGTTGCGCTCGTGGGTGATCTTGCCGGTGACGTCGTCCTCGGCGTTGGCGTAGTCGCTGCCCTTGACGTAGACGTCCGGCCGGATGGCCTCCAGCGCCGGTTCGGCGGTCGGCCCCTCGACGATGCCGACGAGGTCGACGCAGCCCAGCGAGGCCAGCATCTCGGCGCGGATGAACTGGTCGAACACCGGCCGGCCGGGGCCCTTGTTGACGAAGGCGTCGGCGGTGATGGTCACCACCAGCGCGTCGCCCTCCCGCCGCGCCGCCTCCAGGTGGCGGACGTGGCCGAGGTGCAGCAGGTCGAAGGTCCCGTGCGCCAGCACGACGCACCGCCCGGCCGCGCGCAGGGCGGCCGCGGCGGCCGCCAGCTCGGGGACGCTCTTGATCTTGGCTTCCTGCTCTGGACCCATTGCACCGCCTGCCGAATCGACGCCCCGCATTGTGGCTTTCCATGGTGAACAAGAAATGAATCTTGGCCGTTTCCGGCGCCTGGATGCAACGGCGAGGCCGCCATGCGGCCACAGAGTATGCTTGATCCGGCCACCGGAGCGCGGTATTTCCGGCCCGACCGCTCATTTTTCTTTTGGGCTTTTTCCCATCGGATGGACACCCCCGTGACGCCGAACGCCGCGCTCTTCCCCGACCTGATCGACAATCCGGTCGTCCTGGAGACGGGCCGCTACGCCGCCATCCTCGGCCTCGCGCCGTCCAAGGGTGCGCGCTCGCCGCTCCTGTGGAACGCCGCCTTCGCGGCCGCTGGGATCGACGCCCGCATGGTGCCGATGGACGTGCCGCTCGACCGGCTGCCGGCGCTGGTGGCGGCGTTGAAGGCCGATGCGCGCTTCCTCGGCGGCGCCGTGACCATGCCGCACAAGCAGGCCATCCTCCCCCACCTCGACCGCGTCGAGCCGGAGGCGGCGGCCATCGGCGCCGTGAACGCGCTGTACCGCGACGGCGACGCGCTGGTCGGCGCCAACACCGACGGGGCCGGCGCGTTGCTCCAACTGGAGGAACTCACCGGCGGAACGCTGGCGGACAAGCGCGTGCTGCTGATCGGCACCGGCGGCGCCGGCTGCGCCGTGGCCGCCTACCTCGCCGGCCGTGTCGCCGCGCTGACGCTCGCCAACCGCACGCCGCGGACCGCCGCCGGCCTTGCCACGCGGCTGGGCAAGGGCGTGCGGGCGCTGGGCGGCCCGGTGACGGCCGCCGACCTCACGGGCATCGACGTGCTGGTCAACGGCTCCTCCGTCGGCTTCGCCAACGGCCCGGCCGGCAGCCCGCTGGATCCCGACACCGACGCGCTGCTGGCCGCCCTGCCGGCCGGCGCGCTGGTCTACGACATCATCTACCAGCCTGCGGAGACGGAGCTTCTGGCCCGCGCCCGGACGCGCGGGCTGAGGACCGCCAACGGCCTGGGCATGAACCTGGACCAGGCGGTGATCGCCTTCGACAAGGCCAACCCCGGCGCCTTTTCCCGTGACGCGTTGCGCCGCGTGATGGCGGAGGCCGGGAAATGAACATGATGCGCACGTTGGCCGCCAAGACCATCCTGCTGTGCGCCGACGCCGGCGACGCCGCGCGCATCCGCGCCGTGCCCGGCTGGGCCGACCGCTTCGACGAGGCCATCGAGGGCAGCGCCGCGGTGCTGTCCGGCCGCTACGACGTGCTGGTGCCCTACGACCTGCCGCACCGCCCGCCCCTGCTGGGCGAAGGGGCGCGGGTCGCCTTCCTGTGCACCGACCTGACCGCCTTCGAGGCGGCGGTGCGCAACCCGCCTCCGGGCGACCTGGTGTTCATGCCGTCGCCGCTGGCGCGGCTGGACGCGCTGGTCCGCACGCGGCGGACGTTGAAGGCCGCGCGCGACCTGCCGCGCGGCGCGGTCCTGGCCGCCGCCGACCTCGCCTACGAGGTGGGGGGCGCCGGTGCCGGGGCCGATGTCGCCGGGCACGTCATCGGCCGTTCCGCCCTCTACGACCTGCCCGAAGGCACGCCGCTGGATTTCGGCGTGATCGGCTGACGGGGCACGTCCGTAGGGTTTTCGCTGACGCTCACCCCAACCTACGAAACGCGCTCCGGTTGCTTGGGTTGAACAGCAGGTGAAAACCCGGCGGCGGGCTGTGCGCCCGGCACCACGAGCACGTCCTTCAGCGCGTCCGTCATGGCGTCGACCCAGCCCCGCACCGCAGTGATCGTGCGCCCGCCCACCATCAGCGAGGCGCCGGTGGCGCGCACCACATCGATCGGCTTGGCGGTGTAGATCTTGTCGAAGCGCCAGCCGCGGCCGGCCAGCATCGGATAGCCTTCGCGCGCCAGCACGGGGATGCGGCGGACCTCCGCGCCATACCGGGCCAGCGCGGCGCGGAACGCATCGTACTCCGGCAGGCCCTTCAGCATCTCGACCTCGCCGTCCTTGTCGCAGAACAGCACGACGCGCCGCGCGTGCGGCAGGATCGCCGCCGAGGTTTCGATGATGCGCCGGGCGGCGGAGACCGCCTCCGCGTCCGCCGTCACGGGGATGAGCAGGCACACGCGCCGGCTGTCGACGATGTCGGCGAGCATCGCCGACTCGCCCCACGCCCGGAAATAGTCCCAGACCTGCGCCCCGAAGTCGACGACCAGCGGCCGCTCCACCTGGAACCACTTGACCAGCGGGTCCCAGAAGGTCGCGAGCGTGGCGCTGTCGGCGAACTGCCGCTCCCACTCCGGGCCGATCGAATGGGTGATGACGCCGTCGCCGAAGAAGCGGCGCAACTTGGGCTGGCGGTCGTACTCCACGGCGCGGACGGGGCGCACCTGGCGTGACAGATGCAGGATGACAAACTGCGCCAGGGTGCTCTTCCCGACGCCGCCCTTGTCATTCGTGATGATGAACTTGCTGTGCATCCGTCGCAACCCGCTGGCTGTCTGTTTCGTCCTCGGCGCCGAAGGCGAGGCGTTGGAGGTCTACCATTGATGGCCGCGGCGTCTCAAGGGTCAATCCCGTCGCTGCATACCTCACGCCCGTGGCAATTATAAATACACAAGTCATCGTCTTCTGAACCCGCGACCGGACGCCCGGCGCTGCTGTTCAATACCCCCATGAACTCCGGACAAAGCGCCGGATTTCAAGTCAAGACACGACAAATTCGCCAAGCCGTCAGCGCTGCACCGTGCACGTCGCGAATGTCGTCTTATGGGGTACCGATGGACGAACACGATATTCTTTATCCGGACGGGTGGCACTGGGAAAAAACGGCACTGACTTATGGGATTGACCCGGCGGTGGCGCACTGGACGCCGTGGGTCACGGTGGCGCTGGAGCGCTGGGACCTCGCCAGCGGGTTGTCCCTCGTACGGGCGGCACCCGGCGAGAAGCCGGACATCGCGGTGACGACGCTGACCGCCGTCGACGCCCCGGCCGACGCCGTGGCCTGGAGCGGGTTCTGGACCGCCGACGAAGGGTCCGCCATCGTACACGGCTTCATCGGCCTCGACCCCGCCTCGAAGCCCGACGCCATGCCGCCTGGCAAGGCGCTGTGGCTGGCACTGCACGAAGCCGGCCACGCGCTCGGCCTGTCGCACCCGCACGGGTACCGGCTGGGCGACGCCGGGGACCAGTCGCTGACCGTGATGTCCTACAACCCGCCGCCGGGCGGCGGACCGCCGGACCGCCCCATGCCGCTCGACGTCGCCGCCGTGCAGCGGCTGTACGGCCCGGACCACGCGATGGCGGCGCCCGGCGACGGTCTGCCGCTCAGCGGCGGCCCCGGCTACGACGTGCTGGAGGGCAGCCCCTTCGCCGACGTCCTGTACGGCAACGAGGATCCCGACGTTCTGTACGGCCATCCGGGCGACGACGCGCTGTTCGGCGGGCAGGACGCCGACACGCTGTACGGTGGTCAGGGGGCCGACATCCTGGCCAGCGGTCACGGCGACGACCTTCTGGCGGGGGGCCTGGGCGCCGACACCTTCGTCTTCGGCCCGCAAGGAGGCCGCGACACCGTCCTCGACTTCGACCCGGCGTCCGGCGACCGCCTGCTGCTGTGGTCCGACGCCATGCCGGTGCTTGCCGCGACCGCGGAGGGCCTGCGCCTCGATTTCGCCGACGGCTCGGGCGTCACCCTCCTGGGCGTCGATCCGGGCCGGCTGCCGCCCGGCTGGCTGGTGACGGCGTGACGCGACGCCGAAGGCGTTCTCACCGGACGCCGAAGGCGTTGTCACCGGACGCCGAAGGCGTTGTCACCGGTGGCCCGGATGCGGTAGTTGATCGGCAGACCCTTTCCCATGGGCTGCCATGATCAGCGTCGTCCTCCGCTCCAAGAACGAAGCCGCCTGGATCGGCCGGTGCTGCACCGCGTTGCAAAACCAGCGCGTGCGCGACATCGAGATCATCCTGGTGGACAACGAGTCCACCGACGACACCGTGGCCATCGCCAGGCGCTTCGGCGTGACGGTGTTGAACATCACGCGCGAGGACTTCACCTACGGCCGGGCGCTGAACGTCGGCATCGAGGCGGCCAGCCACGAGGTGGTGGCGCTGGTGTCCGCCCACTGCGTGCCGGTGGACGAGCTGTGGGCCGACTACCTGCTGGCCCACCTGGGGCCGGAGGGCGACCCCAACGTCTGCGGCGTCTACGGCCGGCAGGAGCCGCTGCCCGAGACCTCCTTCATGGACCGGCGCGACCTGTGGACGACCTTCCGCGAGGAGCGGGTGCGCCAGCGCAAGGACTACTTCTTCCACAACGCCAACTCCGGCATCCGCAAGTCGATCTGGCGCGAGCAGCCCTTCGACGAGCTGATCCGCGGCGTCGAGGATCGCGAGTGGGGCCGGCGCATGATCAACGCCGGCTACGAGATCGTCTACGAACCGCACATGCGCGTCTATCACCACCACGGCATCCACCAGGGCCGCGACGAGGGCCGCGCCAAGCGGGTCGCCGAGGTCATCGAGATCATCCGGAGTTCCAAGTGATGGCCTCTCCTCTGGTCCTCGTCCCCGTACTGGCCGGCGCCGCCGCCCATGATTATGCCATCGACCGGCTGCTCACCCCGCTGTCCGGCCGCTCCAGCCTGGAGCGCACGCTGGCCGCCGCGGTGGAGGAGCTGCCGGACGCCACCGTGGTCGTCACCACCGACAGCGGCGCGGTCAAGGACGCCGCCGCAAAGGTGCCCGGCGTGGTGGTGCACGACCGCACCATCCACGACTACGTCCCGGCGCTGCTCGCCGCTCTCCAGGAGGTGCGCGGGGACGCCGAGATCGTCGTGGTGCTGGAGCCCACCCATCCCTTCCGCCCGCGCGGGCTGGTCGGCCGCACGGCGGAGAACCTGCGCGCCCGCCCGCACCTCGACAGCGTCGTCTGCGTGCGCCAGTTCAAGGCCAACCTCTGGCACCTGGACGAGGACAGCACCATCACCGCGCTTGGCCCCGGCGGCGACCGCCGCGACCAGACCTATTACCAGGAACTGGTGGGCCTCGGCCTCGCCACCCGGCCGCACCTGCTGCGCCAGGGCCGCCGCCTCGGCGACGCCGTCGGCTTCGAGGTGGTGGACCAGTTCTGGGGCCTCGTCGACATCCGCGACGCGGTCAGCCTCGCGGTGGCGCAGGTCATCGCCGATAAACTCGAAACCCTGGAAGACACCATATCATGAGCCGCGTCCTCGCCATCCTTCCCGCCCGCGGCGGCTCCAAGGGGCTGCCCAACAAGAACGTGCTGCCGGTCGGCGGCAAGCCGCTGATCGCCCACTCGGTGGAGCACGCCATCCAGTCCGGCGTCTGCGACCGCGTGCTGATCACCACCGACAGCGAGGCGATCCGCGACGCCGCCGTCGCCGCCGGCGCCTGGGCCCCCTTCATGCGCGAGCCGACGCTGGCCGAGGACCTGACCCCGACCGAGCCGGTCCTGAAGGACGCGCTGGAGCGCGCCGAGGCGATCGACGGCCCCTTCGACATCGTCGTCTTCCTCCAGCCCACCGACATCTTCCGCAAGCCGGAGTGGATCACCCGCGCCGTCACCCTGCTGAAGGAGCGGCCGGAGCTGGACAGCGCCTTCGCCGCCTACAAGACGCACAAGAACTTCTGGTACCGCACGCCCGAAGGCGAGCTGAAGCGGGTCTTCGACTGGATGGCCGTGTACGGGCCGCGCCAGACCCGCACGCCGATCTTCCGCGAGGACACCGGGCTCGCCTGCGCCAGCCGTTCCTCGCTGATCCGCCAGGGCCGCCGCATCGGCGACCGGGTCGAGATCATCGAGGTCAGCAGCACCGAGTCCGGCATCGACATCCACGACGCCTTCGACCTGTGGCTGGCCGACCAGGCCTACCGCTACCTGCAGGAGCACGGCGGCCGCTGAACGCCGGCCGGAAAGTTGCATTCAGGCTTTGTTTACCACGATCGGCGTCTTCTAAGGCGGGTCATCGGTGACCCGGCGAAGCGCGTGTGAGGGATTGGCGCCGCAATGACGAGGAGCGTCGTCGTCCTGGCATTGGTGACACTGCTGCCCTGGTGGGCCTCCACCGTCGCCCACTGGATGGGGGTGCGCGCCGACTTCGCGGAGCGGATCTTCGGCAAGCCCAGCGCCGAAGACATCTGGGACGACCTGAAGCCCATGCCGGGATGGCGCGAGGACGCCTACCTCGCCGCCTATCCCGACGTGGCCGACGCCGTTCGGAATGGTCACTTCGCTTCCGGCTACGAGCATTTCCGACTGAACGGCCGCAACGAGGGACGCACCGCCGGCCTGCCGCAGGGGGCGGGGCCGGCCATGGCCGTCGCCATCGAGCCGCCGACGCCGGCCGCCGATCCGCCCCCGGCGCCGGCCGCTGCCCGGCCCACGGTTCCGCCGCCGGCTTCCGTGGTCGCCGCCGCCCCGCCGGTGCCGCCGGCCGCAGCGCCGTTGCCCGGCCGCCGCCCCGATCGATCCCCGGAACCCGCCGAGCCGCCGCCGGCACCGGTCTCCGCACCGCCCGCCCCGCTCCCACCGGCCCTGCCGGCCGTACTGGCGGCGCAACGGCAGGAGGCGCCCAAGCCATCGGCGCCCGCAACGGCCTCCGGCGCCGACCGCTACGTGATCCGCAACGGTGGCACCATGGCCAAGGTCGCCGAGGTGACGGGGATCCCGCTCGCCGACATCCAGAAGGCCAACCCTGCCGTGCCCAACACCTGGCTCGGCCCCGGAACGGTTCTGGCGCTGCCGGCCGCGCCCACCCCGGCTCCGGTGGTGGCCGCAGCACCGCCGGCGACGCCACCACCGGAGCCGCGCGCGACGTTGGCGTCGCTGCCGGCCCCGCCTTCCCCCTCCGCGCCGCCGGAACCCGCACCCGGCGATCCGCCCGGTTCGGTGACCGGCATCCGCTTCGGCATGCACCCGGACTCCACGCGCGTGGTGCTCGACGTCTCGGCGGTCACGCCGTTCCGCTCGATGGTGCAGACCGACCCGCGGATCATCGTCGTCGAGCTGCCCGGCGCACGGTGGGATACCACGCCGGACGGCAGCGTGGTGCGCACGGCGCCGCCCATCGCCTTCCACGCCGATCCGATACCGGGCGGCACGCGCCTGACGCTGACCGGCCGCGACGAGATCCGCATTAAGCAGGCGGCGGCCTTCCCGCCGGAAGGACCGCGCGGCCACCGCATCGTCATCGACGTGGCGCGCACGGCGCCGTGATTGTGCATCGGCTTGCATTACTGAGTGCACAGTGCGCCACCTCACTCTGAAGCTGGTGTGGGGCGAGTGCATCAAGGCCACCCCCGGCGGTTATGGCTCCAGCCAGTCCTGCGACCCCGTCCGCCGCTGGCGGCGTGAGCAAGGCCGCGGCGCCACGCCGCGCCAGGAGCACCGCCCTGGCGAGCCATTGCAGATCGACGGCGCGGACGACACCGTCGTGGTGATGGACGGCGAGGCGACGTGGACCCGGCAGATGGAGGAACGGCTGGCCTCCCATGTCCGGGCGTTCGGCTCCCTGGGCGGGGTGCCCGGCGCGCTGGTGCCCGACAACCTGAAGAGCGGGGTCACCAGGGCGAACTGAATCTCGGCCCGCTCGGCGTTGCTCAAGGTCAGGGGCTGTTCACGGTGCCGGCGTCTGAACCGCGCCGCGCACCACCGCCGCGGATTGCAAGAGGATCTCCGGCTGGCGCTTCAGGAAGCGATCCTGGATCAAGAAACGGATCCCCGGCCGCGTGCTGATCCGCCTCGTCTGGCAGACCGGAGCCGTCAGCGAGCACAACAATGTGATCACGCCGGGATCGGGGATCTGGAACGCCGGGGGGGGGCCTGCCAAGCCGCGGAACGGCTTTCGATCACAGGCTTGTCCATCTCCTGCGCAAGCGCTGGGCGATCGCGACCGTGAAGATCAACGGGGCTGGACAGAACCTGGCCCGCTGGCCGGACGGCAGCCACTCGATCCGGGGCGCCGCCGAGGTCCTCGGCGTCACCGCTCAGACCATCTTCAAATGGCCGAAGCGCGGCCGGCTGTCGGGGCACCAGCTCACCACGAGAGACCCGCCGCGAAGCGCCGCTGGTCCAACACCACCGGCCCGCCGCGCCCGGCCAACGCCATGGCGTGGCGCAGGTAGAGGCCGACGTCGTGTTCGTCGGCGAAGCCGATGGCACCGTGCAACTGGATGCAGGCCTTGGTAACCCGCAAGGCCGCCTCCACCGCCCGCGCCCGTGCCGCGGCGGCGAGGGGGACGGTGCCGGCCTCGGCCGCGGTGAAGGTCAGGGAGCGGCACACCTCGATGTCCACCATCAGCGACGCCGCCCGGTGCTGGAGCGCCTGGAAGGCGCCGACCGGCTGGCCGAACTGGCGGCGTTGCTTCAGGTAATCGACCGTCATGGCGAAGGCGGCATCCATGACGCCCTGGCACTCCCCGGCGGTGGCCAGCGCCGCCAGCGCCCGCCCCCGCTCGACCAGCGCCCCGGCGGCATGGCCGGCGGCAAGGCGCACGCCGACCACCCCCTCGAAGGCGAGCGTCGCGGCGAAGCCGCCGTTCACCAGCGCCGTTTCCTCGACCGCCACGCCCGGTCCCGTGCGCGGCACCAGCAGCACCACGGGCGCGCCATCCTCCACCGCGGCGACCAGCACGGCGTCCGCCCCGGCGGCGTCGTGGACCAGGGGAACGCGCCCGCTCAGCCGGCCGGCCGACAGGCGCGGCGCCGCGGCGCCCGGCCAGCCGCCGCCGCCACGCAGGGCGGGGACGACCACCCGTTCCCCGGACAGCAGACCGGACAGCGGTCCCGGATCCTCGGCACCGGCCAGCAGCGCGGCGGCGACGATGCCGGCCCCGGCCGGTTCGGGCAGCAACGCGCGGCCCGCCTCCTCCAGCAGCAGCACAAGGCTGCGCGTCCCCTCCCCCATGCCGCCCAGCGCCTCTGGAACCAGCACGCCGAACCAGCCGGCCCGCGCCAGCTCCGCCCACACCGCGCGGTCGAATCCGGGGGGCCGCCAGCGCCACGCGCGGCGATGGCGCGCACCCTGCCCCACCCGGCGGCACAGGGTGCGCGCGCTGTCGGCGACCAGGGTCTCGCTCTCGCTCAACAGCCGTTCCATGGGCATCCCCCTCAACCCGGCAGGCCGAGGACGCGGCGGGCCAGGATGTTGCGCTGGATCTCGTTGGTGCCGCCGTAGATGCTGGCCCGGCGCGCCTGCAGGAAGAAGGCGGCCACGTCCTGCCCCTCCAGCCCGTCGCGCAGCCCCATGGCACAACCCGCCGCCTCCTGCTGGAGGTCGAGCACGGCCTGCAGCGTCTCGGTCGCGGCGATCTTCAGGAACGAGCTTTCCGGCCCTACGGGTCGCCCCGCGGCGTGCAGGCGCACGCCGTGCAGGAAGGCCGCGGCCACCCCGGCGACCTCCACCGACACGGCGGCCAGCCGGTCGCGGAAGCCCGGGTCGTCCAGCGCGCCGGTCAGCCGCGCCACCTCCCGCGTGCAGGCGAGCGCGCGCAGCGCCAGCAGGGGGCTGCCCAGGCGCACGCGCTCCTCGTCCAGCAGCGCGGTCGCGACCGCCCAGCCGCCGCCGATGGAACCCACGAGGTTGTCGAGCGGCACGCGCACGCCGTCGAAGAAGACCTCCGCCAGTTCGTCGTCACCGGCGATGTTGGTGATCGGACGCACGGTGACGCCCGGCGTGCGCATGTCGATCAGCACGCAGGTGATGCCGCGGTGCCGCTCCTCCGCCGTGCCGGTGCGTACCAGCGCGAACATCCAGTCGGCGTGGTGCCCCCAGGTGGTCCAGATCTTCTGGCCATCGATCACCAGCTCGTCACCGTCAACCACCCCCCGCGTGCGCAGGGAGGCGAGGTCGGACCCCGATCCCGGTTCGGAATAGCCTTGGCACCAGATGACGTCGCCGCGCAGGATCGGCGGCAGGTGGCAGTCCCAGTGGCGGCGTTCGCCCGCCTTGATGAGCAGCGGTCCGATGTGGTTCAGCCCCTGTCCGGGCAGGTCCGGCGCGCCGATGCGCGCCAGCTCCTCGATCATCAGAAGCTGGCGCTCCGGGCTCGCCCCCATACCGCCGTGTTCGCGCGGCCAGTGGGGAGCGATCCAGCCGCGCCGGGCCAACCGCCGGTACCAGGGCATGATGCGCTCGGGCGGCGGGCGGAAGGTCCAGCCGCGCAGGTCCGCGGGCAGGTTGGCCTCCAGCCAGCCGCGGAACTCCCGGCGGAAGACGGCATCCTCGGGCGTATCGGGAAGCAGCATGGCCCCTACCCCGCCACCGCCGGGCTCGCCTGCCGGCGCAGCTCGGCCTTCAGCACCTTGCCCACGGCGTTGCGCGGCAGCGCCTCCACGAAGACGACGCGCCGGGGCTTCTTGTAGCTGGCGATCAGGCTGCGGCAGTGCTCGATCAGCTCCGCCTCGCTCACCGGATGGCCGGGCCGGGGTTCGACGAAGGCGACGACGGACTCGCCATAGACCGGGTCGGGAGCGCCGACCACGGCGGCCTCCTGCACCGCCGGGTGGCCGGCCAGCGCCTGCTCGACCTCCTTGGAGTAGATGTTGAGGCCGCCGCTGACGATCATGTCCTTCTTGCGGTCGACGACGTACAGATAGCCGTCGGCGTCGAACCGGCCCAGGTCGCCGGTGCGGATGAAGCCGTCGACGATGGTCGCCGCCGTCTCCTCCGGCCGGTTGAAGTAGCCGCGCATGGTGCCGTAGCGGCCGGGCGCGCCGGCCCGCACGAGGATCTCGCCGACCTCCCCCGCCGGTACGTCGGCGCCGTCCGCGTCCACCAGCCGCACCTCCACCCCCGGCGTCGGCCGACCGACCGAGGCGGCGTGGCTGATCTGCTCCCCGGGGCCGAGGCTGGTGACCCCGCCCGCCTCGGTCATGGCGAAGAAGGAATAGAGGCTGACGTGCGGCAGCAGATCCCCCAACCGCCGCTTCAGCTCCACCGGGAACGCCTCCCCCGTCGCCAGGATGACGCGCAGCGTGGCGCAGCGGGCCGGATCACGGGCGATCTCCGGCATCAGCAGGCGCGCCACCGTCGGAACCAGCCCCATCACGGTGACGCCTTCGCGCCCGATGGTCGCCACCGTCGCCGCGGCGTCGAAGGCGGGCATGACCACCAGCGTGGCGCCCAGGCACAGCGCGTTGCCCAGCCGCCCCATGGCGGTGCGGTGGGCGAGCGGCGTGGTGACCAGGAAGCGGTCCGCCTCCGTCAGCCCCCAGCCGACGGCGTTGATCAGCCCGTGCATGACCACGATGTTGGCGTGCGTGACGATGACGCCCTTCGGCCGCCCCGTGGTGCCGGAGGTGTAGCAGATCATGCAGTCGTCGGGCTCGACGGGGGGCTTGACGGGGGCCGGCGGCAGCCGGCCGCCCGCGACGGCGGCGCACAGCGCGCGGAAGTCCAACTCGCCCTCCTGCGCCTCCTCCAGCACGATACGCAAGGGTGCCCCCGGCAGCCCGGCGGCGGCCGCCTCCAGCACCGCGCGGCTGTCCGGGGCCAGGACCACCGCCTTGGACGCGCAATCCTCCAGGATGACGCGCACCTCGGCGGCGGCGAGGCGGGTGCTGACCGGCACCGCCAGCGCGCCGGCCTTCAGCACGCCGAGCAGCGCCTCCACCAGTTCCGCCCGGTTGGGCAGCAGCAGGACCACCCGGTCGCCGATCCCCACCCCGCGCGCCGCCAGCGCCCGGGCGAAACGCTCGCCCGCGGCGTCCAGTTCGGCGTAGGTGACGCGCCGCTCGCCGCAGACCACCGCGACCCGCTGCGGGTGGCGCTGCGCGTGCGCGGCGACGATGGTCTCCAACCTCATCGCGTCACCGGTCCGGCTCGAAGGCGGGGTACGGCGTGCCGTCGATGTCCTCCCACACCAGGCGGACGCGCATGCCGATGCGGGCCTGCTCCGGCGCCACGTTCAGCAGGTTGGCGAGGATGCGCACGCCTTCATCCAGTTGCACGTTGGCGACGATGAAGGGCGTGCGGTCCTCGAAGCCGGGGACCTTGGTGCGGATCACCGTGTAGGTGTAGACCTCCCCCGTCCCTTTGGCCTCGCGCCATTCCAGATCGCGCGCGCCGGTGTAGACGCTGACGGGGCGCGGGTAATGCTGGTAACGGCCGGACTTCGGGCAGTATTGCAGCAGCAGCTTGTGCTGCTTCGCCCCGTCCCAGTAGGCCTCCGTGTTGACGTAGGAGTTGGGGCGCGGGACTGGGCGCTTGCTGGCGGCGGATGCGGTCATGTTCACGTCTCCAGGATCATCACGGCGCTGGTTGCCCAGTTGCGCCCGTAGGGGATGACGCCGATGCCGGTCACCATGGCGTTGCGGGCATCGGCCACCTGCCGGGCGCCAGCCTCGCCGAACATTTGGCGGACCGCCTCGACGAGGTTGAGGCCGCCGCCGGCCAGCCCCGGTTGCCCGGCCGAGATCTGTCCGCCGCCGGTGTTGAGCGGCAGCGTGCCGGTGTGGGACAGGTCGGTGTCGAGGATGAAGTCCGCCCCCGCCCCGCGCTTGCAGAAGCCGATCTGCTCCAACTGGATCTGCACGGCGATGGTGAAGTCGTCGTAGGGGTGGAACATGCGGATATCCGACGCCGCGAGGTCCGCCTGCTTCAGTGCCTTGGGTCCGACCACGCCGAAGCCGGTCTCGGTGATGTCCGGCGTCGCCTCGGCACCGTTGAAGTTGGTGATCTCGGCATAGGCCACCGGGTGGACCATCCTGGTCAGGCCCAGGCGCCGGGCGTTGTCGGTGCTGGTGACCAGCACGGCGTTGGCGCCGTCGCAGAACATCACGCTGTCCAGCATGCGCAGCGGTTCCGCCACCATGCGCGACTGCATGTAGTCCTCCAGCGTCAGCGGCTTCTTCAGCTTGTCGCAGGCGTTCTCGTTGAGCAGCGCGTGGTTGCGCTGGGTCACCGCGATCTTGCCCAGCGCCTCGAACTTCAGCGGGTACTGGTGGGCGTAGCGGGTCATCAGCAGCCCGAAGGCGCCCGGCGGCCCCTGCAGGCCGATGGGGTCGAGGTGCTCGCTGCGGTAGGCGCGGTAGTCGGCGTTCCACGAGGTGCTGGGCGCGTCGGCCATCAGCACCACGGCGGTGGTGCACAGCCCGTCGCGGATCGCCGCCGCCGCCCGCGCCACGCCGCCGATGCCCGACACGCCGCCGACCGAACCGACGTTCAGCCAGGTCGGCGTGACGCCCAGCGCGTCGGTCATATAGACGGCGTAGAAGGGGTTGGCCGCCTCGCTCAGCGTGGCGCCGACCATCAGCCCGTCGATCTCCGCCTTGTCGATGCCGGTCGTATCGAGGAGCTTCGCGAACGCCTCCCCCGCCAGATCGTAGGCGGTGCGTCCGCTGCGGAACTCGATCTTCGTTTCCGCGTAGCCGCAGATGGCGATGTCCCTGGTGCGTGCCATGGCCGCTTCACCCCCTCATTGGCCCTTGAAGTGCGGCGGACGCTTGTCGCGGAAGGCCTGCAGCCCCTCGTCGCGGTCGTCCGAGAAGTAGAGGAGGAAGGACAGGTCCCCCTCCGTCGCCATCCCCTCGGCCAGCGTCATGTCGACGCCCCGGTCGATGGCCGCCTTGCTGAGCATCACCGGCAGCGGCGCGTTCTTCGCGATGGCTCCGGCGATCTCGCGCGCCTTGGCCGCCGCCCCGCCCGCAGGGGTGAGGTGGCTGACCAACCGCATCTCCTTCGCCTCGGCGGCGCCGATGCGGCGGCCGGTCCACATCATCTCCTTGGCCAGCGGCCGGCCGATCAGCCGCGGCAGCGTCTGGGTGCCGCCGCCGCCGGGCATCATGCCCAGCCTCACCTCCGTCAGGCCGAGCTGCGCGCCCTCCCCGGCGACGATCAGGTCGCAGAGCAGCGCCACCTCCAGCCCACCGCCGAGCGCGAAGCCCTCCACCGCCGCCAGCACCGGCTTGGAAACCTCCGGCAGGAAGCGGAACAGACGGTTGACCTGCCGCGCCCGCTTGCGCCAGCGGTAGAAGTCGAAGTACCCGTCCTCGGCGATCTGGAACTCGCTGGTGTCGATGCCCGTGCAGAAGGCCTTCTCGCCGCCGCGCAGGATCACCGCGGCGACGTCGCGGCGCAGCTCGGCCGCGCCGATCGCCTCCATGATCTCCTCGGCGGTGCGCTCGCGCAGCGCGTTCATCTTGTCGGGCCGGTGGATGGTGATCTCCACCCAGCCGTCCCCCTCCTCGACCCGGATATCCTCGTGGCTCATTGGGCTTTCCTTGCTCGGTCCAGCAGTGTCACGTTGGCGGCGGCGAGCGCCTCGTCGGTGATGTCCTCGCCGCCCATGGCGCGGGCGATCTGGGCGTGGAGGCGCTCGCACTCGCGGCTGTCGGCGCGCTGCGCCGGGGTGGGCCGCACCTCCAGCGCGACGTGCGCCGGGGCGGACAGGCAGATGATGCGGTCGGCCATCTCGATGGCCTCGTCGATGCGGTGGGTAACGAACAGCAGCGTCTTGCCCAGCGAGCGGACCAGCGCGCTGACGTCGGCGCGCAGCACCTTTGACGTCACGTGGTCGAGCTGGCTGAAGGACTCGTCCAGCAGGATGATCTCCGGATCGACTGCCAGCGCGCGGGCCAGCGACACGCGCTGGCGCATTCCGCCCGACAGCTCGTGCGGGTAGCGGCTGGCGGCTCCGGCCATCTTGACGCGGTCGAGCCAGTCCAGCGCCTTCCGCCGCCGCTCACCGGCCTCGATGCCGACGATCTCCATGCCCAGCTCGACATTGCCGAGCGCGGTGCGCCAGGGCAGCAGCCGGTCGGTCTGGAAGCTGACCGCCAGCTTGCGGCGGATCGCCCTGCGGTCGCGGCTGAGGTCGTGCCCGGCGACGCGGACCACCCCCTCGCTGGGCGTCAGGCTGCCCATGATCATGTTCATCACGGTGCTCTTGCCGGCACCGGTGCGGCCGACCAGGGCCACCATCTCGCCCGCCGCCACCGAGACGTTCAGGTGGTCCACGGCGACGTGGGTGCCGAAGCGGTGGCTGACGTCGATGAGTTCGATGACGGGCGGTTCGACGACGGACGGTGTCGTGTTCTTCGGAGTGTTCATCGGACTGTGGCCTCCGGCCGCCACTTGAGCAACCGCCGGTCGATCACATCGACGGACGCCTGCATCAGCAGGTTGAGGATGACGAGCAGGCAGGTCCATCCCAGGATCCGGTCGATCTGGAAGTTGGATTGCGCCATGTTCATCTGCGCGCCGATGCCCACGGCGGAGCCGATCAACTCGGCGAACACCACCATGCGGGTGGCGTAGCCGACCGCCGACTTGGTGGCGATCAGCACGTAGGCGACGGTGTGCGGAAGGATCAGCTTGCGCAGGACCTGCCACTTGGTCGGCTGGAAGGTGTCGACCATCTCGACCAGGTCCTTGGACAGGGCCCGCACGCCCTCGTAGACCGTCAGCGCGTAGAACGGCAGCAGGATGACCGTCAGGATGAAGAAGATCCGGGTCTCCGGGTCCTTGAACCAGAACACCGCGATCAGCATCCACGACAGCGCCGGGATGCCGGTGTCGATGACGATGAGGGAGCGCAGGAACGGCCGCACGCTTTCGAACAGCCCCATCACCATGCCGATGGCCGACCCGATCAGCATGGAGCACAGCATCGCCGCCAGCAGGCGGGCCATGGTCACCGCGATGTCCACGTAGGATTCGGTGAGCAGCGTGCCGATGGCGCCGATCACCACCAGCGGCTCCGGCATGATGTAAGCCGGCACGTGGCCGCTGACGATCTGCGCCACCGCGGCGATCACCAGCACCACCACGACGGTGCCGATGGTGTCCCGGCTGGCGCCCAGGCTGCGCAGCAGGCCGAGGCGGCGGTCCGGCAGGCCGATCTGCGGCGACGTTTCCTGTGGCATGGTCACGAACACGCCCTCCTTGCGGACCCGGCGCGCCGGCCGGGCCTGTTGGCGTCATGCGGGGTGATGGCCGGCGGCCCGGCGGTGCTTTTTTGGGCGGCGCCGTCAGGCGGCGACGAGGAAGCCGTCGTCCACCGGCTGCGGCAGGATTCCGGCCTTGGCGAGGAATTCCGACGCGGACTTCAACTGCGCCCGCGCCTGCGGCTCCAGCATGGAGTCCGCCACCATCACCAGCCGTTTGCTCCGGAAGGCGCCGAGCAGCACCTCGGGTGCCAGATCCAGCTTCGGCGCCACCAGCTCCGCCACCTCCGCCGGGTTGGCCATGATGGCGTTCACGCACTCGGTGTAGGCGCGGTCGATGCGGGCGGCGAGGCTTGGCGAGCGGGCGGTCAGCGCTTTCTGGACGGCGATGCCGAAGTAGGGCATGCGCCTGCCCGTCTGTTTCTCGTAATCCGCGCCCATGCTGTAGATGGAGCGCAGCCCCGGCACCTTGGCCAGGCCGGCGCTGACGTTCGGCTCCCACGTCACCGCGGCGTCGGCGCGGTCGGCGGCCAGCATGGTGATGGCGGCGGCCGGGTTGTCGACGTTCTGCACCTTCACGTCGGTACCCAGATCGATGCCGTGGAAGTCCTTCAGCGCCGCCTTCGTCATGCGGAAGGCGCCCGACTGCAGCAGGCCGGCGATGGACCGGCCCTTCAGCTCGGCGATGCTGGACGGTCCCTGGGCCGGGGACAGGATCTGGATCATGTCCGCGGTGGTGTAGCTGCCCAGGAACTGAATAGGCACCCCCGACAGGTAGCGCGTGGCGAAGGTGTCCCAGGCGCCCAGGGCGAAGTCGAAACGGCCGGCCACGAACTCCGTGTAGTAGTTGGTGAGCGACGGATACGTGCCGAGCGAGACGATCTCGATCCCATGCTTCCGGTCGAAGCGCTTGGCCGCCATGTACTCGCTGAACAGGATGGAAATCCCGGTGGCGAGATTGACGGTGGTGACGCGCTCCACCTCCTGGGCGCGCAGAACGGCCGGGAAGGCCAGCCCGCCGGCGGCCACGGTCGCCGTGGTGGCGGTACCGGCGATGAATCCCCGCCGGCTCATGTCGAAACCCATATTCCCCTCCCTGGGAATGCGCCGCCGGTTGCTTGGTTGTTGGCGTGCGCGGTGCGGGTCGTGCCGGCTGACCAGAAGAAGACGCGAGCGGCCCTTGAAGTTACCACTTTTGGATTATTTGCCGGGCGCAGTCGTGGGCGAATCGGGACTGCGCCGGCCGCGCGTCGGGCCGCGCGTTCGTCTGGTGGTCAGCCTTGATCCTAGTTTATGAGACGGACCATCATCATTCCAAATAATGTTTTCTAATCGGTCCCATCATCGAACGCTATTGGGCGCGGCGGCGCCTACACCAATCCATAAGTCTTCACCGTGACCTTGGCGCCCTGGATGTTGCGGTTATGGCGCTTGATCTCCTCGTGCGCCGGGCTGCGCAGGTAGGCGTCGATATCCTCCACGCTGTTCCATTCGGAGTAGGAGATGTACTCGCCCGGCGCATCGACGCAGCGCAGCAGCTTCTCCGACACGCAGCCCGGCTGCCGGATCATCAGCGGGGCGCAGGATTCCTTCCAGTTGCGCTCCGCCTGCTCCGCGTCTTCCGGGGGAACGCTGACGAAAATTAGCCGCACGCAGGACATGGCCGCCTCCTTTCGAACGCCGCCCCGGCCCTGGCCGGCGCTCCTCACAATCGGACGGCGGCGTTCCATATTCCTTCAACAGGCGTGGTCGCCTCTTGCTGCGAGGGTCGATGGAACTCAGGCAGATCCGCTACTTCCTGGCCCTCTTCGAGGAAGGCAACGTGACGCGCGCCGCGCGCAAGCTGAACATCGTGCAGCCGGCGCTCAGCATGCAGATCCGGCGGCTGGAGGAGGAGTTCGGCAGCGCGTTCTTCGAACGCACGCCGCAGGGCGTCGTGCCGACCTCGGCCGGCAAGCGCGCCTACCAGCTCTTCCTGCCCGTCATGAAGGAGATCGAGAACGCCCGCCAGCAGATCCTCGACCTGAACGGCGCGGTGTCCGGCCGGATCGGGGTCGGCCTGATCCCGTCGGTCGCGGCGTCGGTGCTCTCTGCCGCCGTGGCGGAATTCTCCGCCGCCTATCCGGACGTGGAGATCCACATCGACGAGGCCTACAGCGGCACGCTTCTGGAATGGGTTCTGGCCGGGCAGATCGACTGCGCCGTCATCAACCAGCTCTCGGCCCGCACCCCCGGCATCGTCAGCGACGATCTGGTCGACGAGGAACTGGTCCTGGTGTCGTCGCGTGGTGCCGGCCACGCACTCCCGCCCACCGTGCGCTTCGCCGACCTGCCGGGGATGAGCCTCGTCCTGCCCTCCAAGCGGCACGGGCTGCGGATGATCATCGACCGCCTCGCCTCCGAGCAGGGGATCGAGATTCAGCCACGCATCGAGATCGACGCGCTGATCCCCACCCTCGAACTCGTCGGCTGCAGCGGCCGGGCGACCATTCTGCCCGCCATCGCGCTCGCCGCCGGATCGACGGCGCTGGACCTACGGATCAGCCGCATCGTCGGTCCCCGGCCCTCGCGCAAGCTGGTCCGCATCCACCACGTGCAGCGCCCGCTGACGCTGGCTGCGGAACGCTTCCTGGACGTGCTGCGGGACCACATCGGGCGCGCCGTCGGCACCGTGGTCCGCGACGGACATAATCCCGATTGACCAAGTCCCGCCGTCCCATCACGAACCCTGATGCCTGTCATTAACCGTAACTATTAGAAACCCCGACCAGCAATCCCTATCCTTCCTCGAACAAAAGCCTTCTCGAACGAAAACGAAGGCGGTCGCAGGGAGGCGACGATGAACGACGCGAGCCGCGGCTTTGCCGCTCGACTCTTTGGAAATACCTGCGGGGCACGCCGCTCATGACCGCCGCGCCCGCACAGGGCTGGACCGGCCGGCCGCTGCCGCGCAAGGAGGACCTGGCGCTTCTCACCGGCCGGGCTCGCTTCATGGACGACCTGGAGCCGCTGCCGGGCATCCGGCACGTCGCCATCCTGCGCTCGCCCCACCCGCACGCCCGCATCCGCGGCATCGACATCTCCGGCGCCGCGGCGCTGCCCGGCGTCTTCGGCATCGTCACCGGCGCGCAGATCGCCGAAACCTGCCGCCCGATCCCCAGCGTGGTGAAGACGCCCATCCGCTTCATGCCCTGCGCCATCGACAAGGTCCGCTACGTCGGCGAGCCGGTCGCGGTGATCGCGGCGGAAAGCCGCTACGTGGCCGAGGACGCGTTGGACCTCATCGAGGTCGACTACGAGCCGCTGCCCGGCGTCGCCGACCTGGGCGACGCTATGGCCGAGGGGGCGCCGGTCCTGCACGACGAGGTGGGGTCCAACGTCGTCAACCGGCGCAGCTTCCGCTACGGCAACCCGGAGGGGGCGTTCGCCCGCGCCGACCACGTTTTCTCCTTCTCCTACAGCTACCCGCGCTCGCTGGCCACGCCCATGGAGACGTACGGCGTCATCGCCAGCTTCGAGGGCGGCCCGGACCGCTTCACCGTCTGGTCGAACTTCCAGGGCCCCTTCGTCCTGCACACGCTGATGGCGACGGCGCTGAAGGTGCCCGGCAACCGCCTGCGCCTGATCACCCCGCCGGCCAGCGGCGGCAGCTTCGGCGTCAAGCAGGCGGTCTTTCCCTACATCGTGCTGCTGGCGGCGGCGAGCCGCATCCTGAAGGCGCCGCTGAAGTGGACGGAGGACCGGCTGGAGCATCTGACCGCATCCTCCGCCGCCACCGACCGGCTGGGCGACATCAAGGCCGGCTTCAGCCGCGACGGCGAGCTGATGGCGCTGCACTTCACCAACGTGGTCAACCTTGGCGCCTATGTGCGCGCACCCGAACCGGCGTCGGTCTACCGGATGCAGGCGACGTCCAACGGCTGCTACCGCGTGCGCGACATCGCCGTGGACAACACGCTGGTCGTCACCAACCGCGTTCCGGCCGGCCTCAACCGCGGCTACGGCGGCCCGCAGTTCTACTTCGCCCTGGAACGCGTCATGGACATGGCCGCGCGCGAGCTGGGGATCGACCCGGTCGCGCTGCGGCGGCGCAACTTCATCCGCAAGGACGAGTTCCCCTACCATGCCCCGGCGGGCTCGATCTTCGATTCCGGCGACTACGACGCGGCCATGGACGAACTGCTGCGCCTCGCCGGCTACGACGACCTCAAGGCGCGGCGGGAGCGGGCGAAGCGCGAGGGGCGCCTGTTCGGCATCGGCATCGCGTCGGGGGTCGAGCCGTCGGGCTCCAACATGGCCTACGTGACACTGGCGCAGACGGCGCAGGAGCGCGCGGGGGCGGAGTCCAAGTCCGGCGCCAATTCCACGGCGACGCTCTTCATGGATCCCATGGGGACGGTGACGCTGCAAGTCAGCAGCACGCCGAACGGCCAGGGGCACGCCACCGTCGCCGCCCAGATCGTCGCCGACGCTCTGGGACTGGAGCCGGACGACATCGACGTGGTGACCGAACTGGACACGCGCACCTCGTCCTGGTCGATCGCGTCCGGCAACTACTCGAACCGCTTCTCCGCCGCGGTGACCTCCGCCGTCAAGCAGTGTGCCGCGAACGTCGGCGTGAAGCTGCGCAAGCTGGCGGCCCGCGACCTGGACGTGGACTGGCAGGACGTCGAGCTGGCCGGCGGGCAGGCCCGGGTGAAGGGCGGCCAGGGCAAGGGCATCCCCATCGCCAAGCTGGCCGCGCGCACGCACTGGAACCCCTCCGGCCTGCCGGAGGACGTGACCGCCGGGCTGCTGGAGACGGTGGTTGTTTCGCCGCCGACGCTGGGATCCCCGGATGCGGAGGACCGGATCGCCTCGGCCCTCACCTACGGGTTCGTGTGCGACCTCGCGGCCGTGGAGATCGACCGCGCCACCGGGCGCGTGCGGGTGGAGAAGTACGTCTCCGTCCACGACGTCGGCACCATGCTCAACCCCCTCATCGTCGAGGGGCAGGTGCACGGCGGCTTCGCGCACGGGCTGGGCGCCGCGCTGCTGGAGGAGCTGGTGCACGACCCCGCAGGGAACTTCCTGTCGGGAACCTTCGCCGACTATCTCTGCCCGCGCGCCGACGATGTTCCGCCCCTCGTCATCGGCCACGTCTGCACCCCGTCGCCGATCAACGACACCGGCGCCAAGGGCATGGGCGACGGCAGCTCGATGACCACCCCGGCGACCATCGCCAACGCGGTGGCCGACGCGCTGGGCCGTAACGACCTCGTGCTGCCGCTGACAGCGGACCGCGCCTGGGCCCTCGCCAACGGCCGGACGCCGGTAACGGAACGGAAGAAGGCCGACACCCCGGCGTTCCGGCCGAAGGCCGGCGCGCTGACCGGCGAGGGCGCGTTCCGCTTCGCCGCCCCGCCCGAGGCGCTGTGGACGCGCATGCTGTCCCCCGACGTCCTGGCCCGCGCCATTCCCGGCTGCCGGGAGATCCGGCAGGTCAGCCCCACCCGCTACGAGGCCGAGGTCGTCATCCGCGTCGCCGCCATCAAGGGTGCCTACACGGCCAGCCTGGACATCGTCGACCCGGTACCGCCGCGCCGCCTGCGCCTCGTCGGGGAGGCGTCCGGCAAGCTCGGCTTCGGACGCGGCGAGGCGTGGATCGAGCTGCAGCCCGAAGGCGGCGGCACCCGCCTGACCTATCGCTACGCGGCCGACGTTGGCGGCACCGTGGCGGCGGTCGGGCAGCGCGTGCTGGGCGCGGTGACCCGCGTGATGATCCAGCAGTTCCTGGCCGGCCTGGAGGACACCGCCGGACCCGGCGGGCGCTCCGCCTTCCTGGCGCTCCTGCGCCGCCTCTGGCGCGCGCTCTCCCGCCGGGGGAGGGCGTCATGAAGCCCGCCGCCTTCGAATACTGCCGCCCCGACACGGTGGCCGAGGCCGTCGCCCTGCTGACCGAATTCGACGGGGAGGCCAGCGTGCTGTCCGGCGGCATGTCGCTGGGTCCGATGCTCAACATGCGCCTCGTGCGCCCGCAGGCCGTCGTCGACATCAAGCACCTGCGCTCGCTGGAAGGCATCGAGGTGCGCAGCGGGGAGGTGTGGACCGGCGGCCTCGTCCGGCAGGCGGACGCGCTGAAGTCGGAGACGCTGGCGCGCACCGTGCCGTTGCTGGCGCTCGCCCTGCCCTTCGTCGGCCATTTCCAGACGCGCAACCGCGGCACGCTCGGCGGCTCGGTCGCCCACGCGGACCCCAGCGCGGAACTGCCCCTGTGCCTCGCCACGCTGGGCGGACAGGTGGAGCTTGGCGGCCGGCGCCGGCGCCGGCGCGTGGCGGCGCGCGACTTCTTTCTGGGCACCTTCACCACCAGCCGCGAGCCGGCGGAGTTGCTGACCGGCCTGCTGTGGCCGCGGCGGGAGCCGCGCACCGGCTACGCCTTCGACGAGATGGCGCACCGGCATGGCGATTTCGCCATCGTCGCGGTGGCGGCAGCCGCCACCGTGACGCCCGACGGGCGCGTCGAGCGGCTGTCCGTCGGGCTGGGCGGCGTCGAGGATCGCCCCATGGTCGGCGACACCGGCGCCTTCCTCGGCCACCCCGCCACGCCCGACACGGCCACGGCGGTGGCCGAGGCGCTGGCCGAGCGCTGCGACCCCATGACCGACATGAAGGCCAGCGCCGACTACCGCCGCGCCCTCGTGCGCGAGCTGACCGGACGAACCGTTGCCAGGGCTTTCGACCAAGCCCGGCGGGAGCCCTGAGGATGAAGCGGATCAAGCCACACGAGCGCCAGCGCGTCGCGGTCACCGTCAACGGCCGGCGCCTGTCCGGCCTCGCCGAACCCCGGCTGCTGCTCAGTGACTTCCTGCGGCACGAGCTGATGCAGTTCGGCGTGCGCGTGGGCTGCGAGCACGGCGTGTGCGGCGCCTGCACGGTGCTGGTGAACGGCCGCGCGGTGCGCAGTTGCCTGCAGTTCGCGGTGGAGGCCGACGGCGCCGTCATCACCACGGTGGAAGGGTTGGCGGAGGGCGACGCGCTGAACCGCCTGCAGGCCGCGTTCCGGCAGCACCACGCCCTGCAATGCGGCTACTGCACCGCCGGCATCCTCATGTCCACCACGCACTTCCTGCGCGAGAACCCGCGGCCGACGGAGGCCGAGGTGCGGGAGATGCTGTCCGGCCATATCTGCCGCTGCACCGGATACCACGGGATGGTCCAGGCCATCCTGCACGTCGTCGCCGAGACGGAAGAACAAGGATCGGTCGAGCCCGCCGAAGGGCGGCCCGATCCGGTCACGACCTGACATCAACGAGAAGACGGGAGAGAGACGAATGCACGAGCGTTACAGCGAGCGGCGCGCCGCCGAGATCCGGGAGCTGGACGGCCTGCGCCTGGAGATCAACGAGGCGAAGCGGATCGGCACCATCATCCTCGACCGCCCGCCCCTCAACATCGTCTCCTATCAGGCGCGCGACCAGCTGCGCGTCCTGATCGAGGAATTGGGCCGTGACCCGAGGGTGGGCGTGATCGTCATCCGTGGAGCGAACGGCGTCTACACCTCGGGCGGCGACGTGCGCGGCTTTCTCAGCGTGCCGCGCGACGGCATGTCGAACCTCGCCTGGAACATCGCGGCACCCGAACGGTGCCCGAAGCCGGTCATCTGCGCCATGGAGAAGTACGCCTTCGGCGTCGGGCTGGAGCTGGCGCTCGCCTGCGATTTCCGCATCGCCACCCGCGACACGCTGCTGGCCCTGCCGGAAGCCACCATCGGCATGATCCCCGGCAGCGGCGGCAGCCAGCGCGTCGTCCGCCTCGTCGGCCTGACCCGCGCCAAGGACATGGTGCTGCTCGGCCGCCGCATCCCCGCCGCCGAGGCGCACCAGTGGGGCCTGATCACCGAGGTGGTGGAGAACGGCGAGGCGCTGAACCAGACCATCGAATCCTATGCGGCCCGCCTCAACGGCATGTCGCCGCTGGTGCTGTCGACGCTCAAGCGCGTGCTGGACTCGGCCGAGGACGCCAGCCTGCCGGCCGGCTTCGAGATCGAGGGGCAGGCCTACGAGAAGCTGCGCGACAGCGCCGACTACAAGGAAGGTGTCGAAGCCTTTTTCGAGAAGCGGAAGGCCAACTACACCGGCAAGTGAGGCATTGCCATGCACACCGTTCAACAGACGGACCGCGCCGCGGCGGCGATCCCCCCGGATCCGGCGGACTGGCCCGCCGGGATCCACCGGGTGCTGCGCGAGGCGCAGGTCCGTCAGGTCGCCTATGTGCCGGACGCCGGCCATACCAAGCTGATCAACCTCTGCCACGACGACCCCGCCATGCGGGCCACCGTGCTGACCACCGAGGAGGAGGGCGTGGCCCTCCTGGCCGGCGCGTGGCTGGGCGGGCAGCGCGGCGTGCTGCTGATGCAGAGCAGCGGGGTGGGCAACTGCATCAACATGCTGTCGCTGAGCAAGTCCTGCCGGCTGCCGCTGGTCATGCTGGTGACCATGCGCGGCGAGTGGGGCGAGTTCAATCCCTGGCAGGTGCCCATGGGGCAGACGACGCAGGCCAGCCTGGAACTGGCCGGCGTCATCACCTACCGCGCCGACGAGGCGGAGCAGGTGGCCGAAACGGTCGAGGCGGCGCTGCACTTCGCCTTCGACAGCGAGGTCGCCGTCGCCGTCCTCCTGTCGCAGCGCATGCTGGGCCGCAAGAAATGGGTCAAGTGACCATGCAGACGGAACGCAACCTCCTCGACCGGCGCTGGGTGGTGAAGGTCCTGCTGTCAGACCGCCGCGACCTCCTGGTCGTCACTGGACTGGGCGCGCCGACCTACGACTGCGCCGCCGCGGGCGACCACCCCGGCAACTTCTACCTGTGGGGCGCCATGGGCGGCGGCGCCATGGTCGGGCTGGGGCTGGCGCTGGCGCAGCCGGACCGCCGCGTGGTGGTGATCACCGGCGACGGCGAACAGCTCATGGGCCTGGGAGCGCTGGCCACCATCGCGGCGCAGCGGCCGGACAACCTCGCCATCGTCGTGCTCGACAACGAGCGCTACGGCGAGACCGGCATGCAGCGCACCCACACCGCGCACGGCGTCGACCTCGCCGGGATCGCCCGCGCCGCCGGCTTCCCGGACGCGCGGATCGTCCGCGGCGAGGACGAGGTGCACGCGCTGGCAACGGCGGTGCGGCAGGGACGCGGCCCGCTGCTGGCCGACGTGAAGGTCAGCCCGGAGGACCTGCCGCGCGTCCTGCCGTCCCGCGACGGGGCGTACATCAAGACGCGCTTCCGCGAGCACGTCCTCGGTCAGCCGGCGGCATGAGGGAGGGCGCCATGCAGACCTACCAGCTCCATATCGACGGGCAATGGTGCGAGCCGGCCGGCGGCGAGCGCTTCGAGAGCCACAACCCCTACACCGGCAAGCCCTGGGCGCTGATCCCCAAGGGCACGGCGGCCGACGTGGAGCGCGCGGTGGAGGCCGCCGACCGCGCCTTCAACGGTCCCTGGCGCGCCCTGACGGCAACCGCGCGCGGCGCCCTGCTGCGGCGCCTGGGCGACCTGATCGCCCGCGACGCCGAACGCCTCGCCGAGGTCGAGGTGCGCGACAACGGCAAGCTGATGGCGGAGATGCTGGGCCAGCTCCGTTACATGCCGCAGTGGTTCCACTATTTCGGCGGGCTGGCCGACAAGGTCGAGGGAACGGTGATCCCCATCGACAAGCCCGGCTACTTCACCTTCACCCGGCCGGAGCCGCTGGGCGTGGTGGCGGCCATCACGCCGTGGAACTCGCCGCTCCTCCTGCTGGCCTGGAAGATGGCGCCGGCGCTGGCGGCGGGGAACACGCTGGTCGTCAAGCCGTCGGAGTTCACCTCCGCCTCCACGCTGGAGCTGATGCCGCTGTTCGAGGAGGCCGGCTTCCCGCCGGGGGTGGTGAACGTCGTCACCGGCTTCGGCGCCGACGTCGGCGGGCCGCTGTGCGAGCATCCGCTGGTGCGCAAGGTCGCCTTCACCGGCTCCGACGCCACCGGGCGGCGGGTCTACGAAACCGCCGCGCGCGGGCTGAAGAAGGTCGGCCTGGAGCTGGGCGGCAAGTCGCCGAACATCGTGTTCGCCGACGCCAACCTGGACGACGCGGTCAACGGCGCGGTGTCCGGCATCTTCGCCGCCACCGGGCAGACCTGCATCGCCGGCTCCCGCCTGCTGCTCCAGCGCTCGGTGCACGACGCCTTCATGGAGCGGCTGCTGACGCTGGCGCGCACAGCGAAGATGGGCGACCCCAGCCGGCTCGACACCCAGGTCGGCCCGGTCACCACGCCGCCGCAGTACCGCAAGGTGCTCGACTACATCGACGTGGCGCAGAAGGAGGGTGCGCGCCTCGTGCTGGGCGGCGGCCCGGCCAAGCGGCCGGAGTGCGGCGAGGGCTGGTTCGTCGAGCCGACCATCTTCACCGGCGTCGAAAACCGCATGCGGATCGCCCAGGAAGAGGTCTTCGGCCCCGTCCTCGCGGTCATCCCCTTCGAGGACGAGGAGGAGGCGGTCGCCATCGCCAACGGCACGCTCTACGGCCTCGCCGCCGGGGTGTGGACGCAGGACATCGGCCGCGCCATCCGCATGACCGAGCGGCTGCGGGCCGGCACCGTCTGGGTCAACACCTACCGCGCGGTCAGCTTCATGGTGCCGTTCGGCGGCGTCAAGAACAGCGGCATCGGCCGCGAGAGCGGGATCGAGGCGATCCGCGAGTACCTCGACACCAAGAGCGTGTGGATCAACACCGGCGCCGCGGTCGGCAATCCGTTCGTCCTGCGGTGACCCGGCGGGGAGGAAAGGCCATGGACCTCAGCTCTGCCTTTCGCATCACGGCGGCCCGGCGCCCCGGCGCGCTCGCCATCGTCGACGGCGCGCTGCGCCGCACCTTCTCCGAATGGGAGGGCGACATCCGCGCCGTCGCCGGCGGGCTGGCGCGGCTGGGGTTGAAGGAGGGCGACCACCTCCTGCTGGTGGTCAAGAACCGGTACGAGATGGCGACCCTCTACTGGGCCTGCCACGCGCTGGGCGTGATCTTCACGCCGATCAACTGGCGCTCCAGCGCCGCCGACGTCGCCTACTGCCTGGAAAATTCCGGGGCCACGGCGCTGGCCTTCGAGGGCGTCTCCGAGACCTCGGCGCGGGAGGCGGCGGGCCGCCACCCGGACGCGCTCAACCTGATCGCCGTCGCCGACGCCTCCGCCGACGGCGCCACCGCCTTCTCCACCCTTGCGGACGGCCCCGCCCTGCCCGCGCTGCTGGCGCGGAACGCGCAGGACACCTGCATGATGCTCTACACCTCGGGCACGACCGGCCGACCCAAGGGGGTTCCGCGTTCGCACGCCAACGAGATGGCCGCGTCGGTCTCCCAGATCGCGCACAACCGCTACGTCTTCGGGGATTCCGCCATCGGCGTCATGCCGCTCTACCACACCATGGGGGTGCGGGTGCTGCTGGCGGCAGCCCTGCTCAACGGCACCTTCGTCTGCCTGCCGACCTACGATCCGGACCAGTTGATGACGCTCGTAGCGCGGGAACGGATCAGCACCATGTTCCTGGTGCCGACGCTGTATTTCGACATCCTGCGTCATCCGCGCTTCGGCGGCTTCGACCGCAGCTCGCTCACCCGGATCGGCTACGCCGGCATGACCATGACGACGGCGCTGACCGAGGAGATCCTGGCGGCGTTCCGGCCGGAGCTGTTCGTCAACTACTACGGCTCCAGCGAGATCTACACCTTCGCCTTCTGTGATCACCTGGACCGCAAGCCCGGCTGCGCCGGCCGCGCCGGCCTGAACCAGCAGATCCGGGTGGTGCGCGCGTCCGCCACCGCCACGGTGGGGCCGGACGACGTGGTGCCGGCGGGCGAGTCGGGCGAGATCATCGCCTCGCTGTCCAGCCCCGAAGCGTTCAGGGGCTACTGGCACCGCCCGGAGGCGGACGCCAAGGCGCTGCGGGGCGGCTGGTACTTCACCGGCGACCTGGGCGCCTTCGACGAGGACGGGGAGTTGTACGTGCTGGGCCGCGTCGACGACATGATCGTCTCCGGCGGCGAGAACATCCACGCCGAAGAGGTGGAGGACGCGCTGGCGCGCTGCGACCTTGTGTCGAGCGTCGCCGTGGTGGGCGTGCCGGACGATCGCATGGGCCAGAAGGTCGTGGCCTTCGTCGAGCCCGCCTCGTCGGATGCCAGTCCGGAGGCGCTCGACCGCTTCTGCGCCGAAAGCGGGCTCGCCCGCTTCAAGCGGCCGCGCGCCTACGTCCTGGTCGAGGCGATCCCGCGTTCGCCCGTCGGCAAGATCCTGCGGCGCGAGCTGCGGGCCGGGAACTACCGCGCCTGGACCAGCGGGCACGGATGACAGGCAGCCGCAGGTTGGGTTGAGCGTCAGCGAAAGCCCAACGTACGAACGCCAACGAAAGACCAAGGGAGGGAACCGAGATGACCGACACCACGAGCAGGGGCCGCGTGTTCGCGGCGGCGCTGCTGGCCGGGCTGGCCAGCGGCCCCGCCCTCGCCCAGGAGACCACCACCGTCCGCGTCGGCGTCAACGCCGTCGTCAGCGACGTGGTCATGAACATCGCCGACGAGAAGGGTTTCTTCAAGGAACAGGGACTGAAGGTCGAGTTCGTGAACTTCGACTCCGGCCCGAAAATGGTGGCGCCGCTGGCCTCGGGCCAGATCGACGTTGGGGCCGGCGCCTCCTCCGTCGGCCTGTTCAACGCCGCGGCGCGCGATCTGGGCATCAAGATCGTCGCCGACAAGGGCTCCAGCATGCCCGGCTACAGCTACATGCCGCTTCTGGTTCGCAAGGACCTCGTGGACTCCGGCCGGGTCAAGAGCATCAAGGACCTCAAGGACCTGTCCGTCGCCGAAGCCGGACGCGGCGGTTCGCCGGCACCCGCGCTGGACGAGGTGCTGCGCCGCGAGGGGCTGAGCTACGACAGCGTCAGGCATGTCTACAACATGGGCTACCCGCAGCAGGTGTCGGCCCTGGCCAACAAGGCCATCGACGCCGCCTTCACCACCGAACCTTCGGCGACGCAGGCGGTCGAGAAGGGCTATGCCGTGCGCTTCGCCAACGGCTATCCGCACCAGCAGATCGCCGTGCTGCTGTTCAGCGGCGACTTCATCAAGAATTCCCCGGAGGTGGCCCGCAAGTTCATGGTCGCCTACATCAAGGGGGCGCGCTTCTTCAACGACGCGGTCACGGACGGGCGGCTGGCCGGCCCGGCCGCCGACGAGGTGATCGCCATCCTCGGCACCACCACCGGCATCAAGGACGAAGCGCTGTTCCGCAAGATGCTCATGCCCGGCATCGACCCCAACGGGCGCGTGAACGTCAAGAGCCTGCAGGACGACATGGCGTTCTATCAGCGCCACGGCTTCCTGGAGAACCCGGTCGATCTCGACAAGCTGGTCGACACCTCCTTCGTCGAAGCCGCGGTCAAGCAACTCGGCGAATACGCTCCGAAGAAATAGACGCCGGAACAAGGAGGAAACCATGACCAAGACCGCGATCCTTGCCACGGCGCTCCTGCTCGGCACCTCGGCCGCGGCGCCGGCCGCCGAACCCATCCGCATCGGCGTGGTGACGCCGCTGTCCGGCACCTACGCCCCCATCGGCCAGCAGATCCGCTGGGGTCTGGAACTGGCGACCAAGGAGGTGAACGACAAGGGCGGCATCCTGGGCCGCCCGGTGGAGCTGCTGTTCGAGGACGAGGAGGCCAACCCCTCCGTCGCCGTGCAGAAGGCGGAGAAGCTGTTCCAGGTCGCCCAGGTCGATTTCCTGACGGGCACGGTCAATTCCGGCTCGACGCTGGCGGTCGGCCAAGTGGCGGAGCGCAACGACCGGCTGATCGCCACCACGGTGTCCTACGCCGACTCCATCACCGGCGACAAATGCTCGCCCAACGTCTTCCGCGTCAATGCCCGCGCCGGACAGCAATCGGCGGCCCTGGCCGAGTGGCTGAGCAAGGAGAAGCCCAAGAGCAAGGTCTTCTTCCTCGGCCCCGACTACGAGATGGGCCGTTCCACCGTCGCCTCCTTCAAGGAAGCCGCCACCGCCAAGGGCGCCACGGACGCCGGCGAGGTGTTCGCCCCGCTCGGCAACAAGGACTATTCCCAGTACTTCGGCCAACTCCGCGCCTCCAGGCCGGGCGTTCTCTACACCTCCATGGCGGGCAACGACACGGTGCGCCTGCTGTCCCAGCTCGACGAGTACGGCCTGCTGCGCAACGTCACCGTGGTCGGCGCGTCGGGCGCCGTGACTTCGCAGAACCTCGACGCCATCGGCAAGGCGGCGGAGGGGTTCGTCACCGGGGTGGGCTATTCGCCGGAGATCGACACGCCGGAGAACAAGGCCTTCCTCGACGCCTTCCGCACCGCCTACAAGACCGACCCCGACCTGTTCGCTGCCGACAGTTACGGCCTGATCCACTTCTACAAGGCGGCGGCGGAAAAGGCCGGGGGGACGGAAACGGCCAAGGTCCGCGAGGCCATGCGCGGCATCCGGTGGCAGACCCCGCAGGGCATCAAGACCATGCGGGCCGGCGACCATCAGGCGATACAGGACATGTACGTGGTGCAGGTCAGGGGCGGGAAGTTCCAGATCGTCGGCACCGTTCCGGGCGATGCCGCCATCGGCCCGGACACGTGCGCCAGGTTCTGAGACGGACGGCGCTCAATGGAAGCGATCATGCGCCGCCGGTATGAGAGTCCCTCTCCCGCCCCGCGGTGGGAGAGGGTTATCTGCCGCCCAGCACCTTGGCCGCCACCTCGGCCTCCGCCTGCACGAGGTTGGCGGTCATGATCTCGATGAACTTGCTGGCCGCGGGGCTCAGCGGGTGGCGGGGGTGGTGCACCCAGGCCAGCGTGCGTACCATGCGTGGCTCGACGATGGAGTAGGCGCGGAGCCGGCCGTCGTTCAGCCCGCGATGGACGGTGATCGCCGGCAGGATCGTCACCCAGTCGGTCGCCGCCACCAGTTCCGCCAGCGGTATCAGCGCGTCCACCTCGAACCTCGGGGACAGGTCGACGCCCTCGGCCTCGGCGTGCTGGTCGAGCACCTGACGCAGACCGTGGCGCTTGGACGGCACGACCAGCTTCAGCTTCACCACGTCGCGCAGCGTCACCGGCGCTGGGACCGGCAACTGGGCCGCGGCGCTGGTCACCAGCACCATCTCCTCGTCCAGGATCGGCTCGGACGCCAGGCCGATGCGCTTGCGCGGCTGATTGATGATGGCGAAATCGAGCTGGCCCGAGGCCACCCAGTCCATGAAGGTCGCGGTGTAGCCCTCCGCCACGTTCACCTCGACGTTGGGGTGACGGGCGGCGAAGGTGGCGAGCGAACGCGACAGCACGCTCTGCGTCACCGACGTGATCAGCCCGATGGCGATCTGCCCGGAGATCTCGCCGCCCAGCCGCGCCATCTCCTGCTTGGCGGCGGAGATGTCGCGCAGGATCGGTATCAGGTGCCGGAACAGGATGCGCCCCGCGGCCGTCGGCGCCATGCCCTGGCGGCTGCGCTCGAACAGCTTCTGGCCCAGTTCCGCCTCCAGCTTCGAAAGCTGCATGCTCAGCGCCGGCTGCACCACGTTGAGCCGGCGCGCCGCGCGGGTGACGTTCCCCTCCTCGTAAAGGCTGACGAAGTACTGCATCTGCCGCAGGTCCACGGCCGCCCTCCTTTTTCATCAGCGCTGCTGATTGCCGTTATTAAAAGTCATTATTGGCGATGATCGAAGCGCCTTTCCATACTTACCACCAAGGAATTTGGGCCAGGAAATTTGGCCAGGAAATTTGGGGGAAGTGCGCCATGCAGGCGACGATCACCACGCTGCGCGACTGGCTGGACCATCTGGCCGCCCGCGACCGGCTGGCCATCATCCGGCCAGGGGTGGCGCTGCGGCACGAGCTGGCGGCCATTTCAAAGCGCTTCGACGGGACCAAGGCGACGCTGTTCCCGTGCCCGGACGGGCACGCCATTCCCGTGGTCTCCGGCCTGCTTGCCGACCGCTCGTGGATGGCCGAGGCGATGGGCGTCGCCGGCTCGGAGCTGCTGGACCGTTTCCGGCACGCCTCGAAACACCCGGTCCCCTGGCGCGAAACCGCCAAGGCCCCGGTGCAGGAGGTGGTGCACCGCGAGATCGACCTGACCCGGCTGCTGCCGCTGCCCACCCACAACGAGCTGGACAGCGGCCCGTACATCACCGCCGGGCTGATCATCACGCGCAACCCACGCACCGGCGTGCAGAACGTGGCGATCAACCGCTGCCAGCTCAACGGGCCGGACAAGCTGGGCATCCTGATGCTGCCGCGCCACACGCACCTGTTCTATCAGATGGCGGAGGAGGCCGGCGAACCGCTGGAGGTCGCCATCGTCATCGGCGCCGACCCGCTGACGCTGCTGGCCTCGCAGGCCATCGTGCCGGTCGACCACGACGAGCTGGAAATCGCCGGCGCGCTGCACGGCCGGCCGCTGGACGTGGCGAAGTGCGTGACCAAGGAGCTGCGCGTCCCCGCCAACGCGGAGATTGTCGTCGAGGGCCGCATCCTGCCCGCCGTGCGCGAGCCGGAGGGGCCGTTCGGCGAGTTCCCGCAGTATTACGGGGAGCGTGCCGACCGCCACGTCATCCAGGTGGACGCCGTGACGCACCGGCGCGACGCCCTCTTCCACACCATCGTCGGCGGCGCCATGGAGCACCTGCTGCTGGGCGGCATCCCGCGCGAGGCGACGCTGCTCGACCACCTCCAGCGCAGCTTCCCCAGCGTGCGCGACGTGCACCTGGCGAAGGGCGGGGTGTGCCGCTACCACCTCTACGTCAAGATGCGCCAGCGCCAGGTGGGCGAGGCGCGCAACGTCATCCTCGGCGCGCTGGCCGGGCACTACGACGTCAAGCACGTGATCGTCGTGGACGAGGACGTGGACATCCACGACCCCAACGACGTGGAATGGGCGGTCGCTACCCGCTGCCAGGCCGACCGCGATCTGGTGATCGTGCCGCGCACGCAGGCCTCCAAGCTCGACCCGTCCACCGACAAGGGGGTGGGTGCGAAAATGGGCATCGACGCGACGATCCCCGTCGGCTCCGACCCCTTCACCTTCACGCGCATCCACGTGCCCGGCGAGGAGGACGTCGATCCCGCCCGCGTGGTGGATCCGGGCGCCAACGGCTGGCGGCAGGTGGTCCGGCCGTGACGGAGCGGTCCGGGTGAAGATGAGACCAACGGGTAACGAACACGGGCAGCCGGGGAGTACCCTGGTATGCAAGCGGCCGCGCCACGACGGGGGCTGAAGCCCCGCCGTCCAACAACGGGCCGGCCGCCAACGGGAGGGAGAAAGACCAATGGCCAACGTCATGCCCCTACCGGGCCGCGCGCCTTTGCCGGTGGGCCGGCCCCGAACCAAGATCCGCATCAGCGGCCTGACCAAGATCTTCAAGATGGGCCGGCGGGAGTTCCGCGCCATCGACGACGTGTCGCTGGAGATCCCCTCGGGAAGCTTCTTCATCATCGTCGGCCCGTCGGGCTGCGGAAAGACCACGCTGCTGCGCATCCTCGCCGGGCTGGATTCCGCCACCGGCGGCAGCGTCGACATCGAGCGGCAGGACCAGTTGAAACCGCTCAACTCCATGGTCTTCCAGGGGGATTCCATCTTCCCGTGGATGAGCGTGTGGGACAACGCGGCCTACGGGCTGACCATGCGCGGGGTTCCCAAGGCGCAGGTGCGCGAGGTGGTCGGGCACTACCTGGACCGCACCGGGCTGACGCGCTTCGCCGACAGCTACCCGCACCAGCTCTCCGGCGGCATGCGCCAGCGCGTCTCCATCGCGCGGGCCTTCGCCAACGACCCGGAGATCCTGCTGATGGACGAGCCGTTCTCGGCGCTGGACGAGCAGAACAAGACGCTGCTCCAGCAGGAATTGCTGCGCATCTGGGACGAGCACAAGAAGACGGTCGTTTTCATCACCCACAGCGTCGACGAGGCGGTGGCGCTGGGCGACCGCATCATGATCATGACCGCCCATCCCGGCCGGGTGAAGACCATCATCGACGTGCCGTTCGCGCGCCCACGCGACGTCATCGAGCTGCGCAAGTCGCCGGAATACGGCGAACTGGTCTTCACCATCTGGGACCACCTGCGCGACGAGGTTCAGCGCGCGCGCGCGATGGAGGAGCGTTGACATGGCCGCACGCACGAAATCCCGCACCAGCGACCGCATGATGGGCATCCTGTCGCCGCTGGCCCTCCTGCTGCTGTGGGAGGTGGCGGCGCGGCTGGGCGCCATCGACACGCGCTTCTTCCCGGCACCGTCGGCCATCTTCGACACCTTCCTGTCGCTGGCGCGCAGCGGCGAGCTGTGGATCAACCTGTGGGCCAGCCTGCAGCGCCTGTTCCTGGGCATCATCGTCGGCGGCGTGCCGGCGCTGATCCTCGGCGTGCTGATGGGGCTGTACCGGCCGCTGCGCATGGCCATCGACCCGCTGGTGGCGGCCACCTATTCGGTGCCCAAGAGCGCCATCCTGCCGCTGTTGCTGCTGATCTTCGGCCTGGGCGAGACGTCGAAGGTCGCCATGGTCGCCATCGGCATGTTCTATCCGGTGGTGATCAACACGGCGACCGGCGTGCTCAACATCCAGAAGATCTACCTGGACGTCGGCAAGAACTTCCAGGCCAGCCCCTTCCAGGTGTTCCGCACCATCGCCATCCCCGGCGCGCTGCCGTCGATCATGAGCGGGGTGAAGCTGGGCGTCGGCATGGGGCTGGTTCTGATCGCCATCTCGGAAATGACCGGCGCGGACAGCGGGCTCGGCTACATGATCTGGAACAGCTGGCAGATCCTGTCGGTGGAGACGATGTACGTCGGCCTGATCCTCATCGCCGTGCTGGGCGCGGTGCTGACGCTCGCGCTCGACGAGGTGGAGAGCTGGCTGCTGCCGTGGAAGAGCCACTGAGAAGGGCCACCGACATGACCACCCGCAAGCGCCTGATCGTCGGCATCAGCGGCGCCTCCGGCGTCGTCTACGGGATCCGCATGCTGGAGATGCTGCGGCGCCTGGAGGTGGAGACGCACCTGGTGATGTCCCGCTCGGCGGAGGTCACCATCGCGCTGGAGACCGACCGGAAGGTGGCCGAGGTGCGCGCGCTGGCCGACGTCGTCCACCGCATCGACGACATCGCGGCGTCGATCTCCTCCGGCTCGTTCCGCACCCTGGGCATGGTGGTGGCGCCCTGCTCCATGCGCAGCATGGCGGAGATCGCGCACGGCGTGACCAGCACGCTGCTGACCCGCGCCGCCGACGTGGTGTTGAAGGAGCGGCGGCGGCTGGTGTTGATGGTGCGCGAGACGCCGCTCCATCTCGGCCACCTGCGCACCATGGCGCAGCTGGCCGAGATGGGGGCGGTCATCGCCCCGCCGGTTCCGGCCTTCTACGCCAAGCCGGCCGACCTGGAGGCGATGATCGGCCACACGGTGGGGCGCGTGCTGGACCTGTTCGACCTGGACGTCGGCACCCTCAGGCGCTGGGGCGAGGAGCCGCGGCGCTCCGGGCGGGCGCAGGACAGCGTGGCCGTGTAGATACTTGCGCGCCGATCGGCACCGAAAGCCCACGCTGAATTCACAGAGAAGCTCTCAACCCTGCCCGTTCCGGCGGGCGAAGGTGGCGAGCCGCTCGTGGGTGCGTTCGATGTGGTCCAGCCGCTCCACCGCCACCTCGCCCAGCCGTCCGGCGATGCTGGAAAACAGGTGGTTGAGCACGCTCATCGGCGCCACATAGCTGTCGAACAGCGAGACGCCGCGCGTGTAGCAGCGCAGCACCACGTCGGCGAGGCGGGCGCTCTTGGCGGCGGTCGGGTCGGTCAGCAGGACGATGCGCGCCCCGGCCTCCCGCGCCACCTCCAGCACATCGAGCAGGGCCTGCAGACGGCGGCGGAAGCCGATGGCCAGCACGGCGTCGCGCGGACCGATGCCGGCCAGTTCCTCCGCCGCGGACAGGCCGCCGGCCGGGATCAGGCGGATGTCGGGCTTGAGCTGCACCAGCACCGCGCGCGCGTACAGCGCCAGCGCATGGGAATTGCGAAAGCCGACGACCCACACCCGGTCGGCGTCGGCCAGCGTCTCCACGGCCGCCTCCACCACGTCGGAGCGCAGCCCCTCGATGGTCCGCGTCAGGTTTTGCAGATCCTGGGCGAGGTGCGCGCCCAGCGTGCCGCGCACCGCCGTCGGGCTGCCCGCGCCCAGGATTTCGGCAAGCGGCGAGCCGGAATCGGTGGCGTCGCGCACCTGGACGCGCACGGCGCTGTAGCTCTCGTAGCCCAGCCGGCGGAAGAAGCGCACCGCCGTGGCCTTCGATACGCCGGCCCGGTCGGACAGTTCGGTCGCGGAATAGCTGGCGAGGTTGCCCTGGCACTCCAGCACCACCTTGGCCAGCTTCTTCTCGCTCGCCGTCAGCTCCTCGTACAGTTCGAGGATCCGCTGCTCGATGCTCGGCACGGCGTCGTCCATGATCTCCCTTCCGTCCATTCCCCACGGATTCTGAAACATCTGTACCGCTATCGTCAATCTTGGAAACCACCGTTTCAGATTTCTGTTGACGCGCGCGGCCATCGGCGTTTGGCTTGGGGCTACCGCTTCCCCGACCAAGGACATGGGACAGGGCATCGATGGCCGAGACTTCGCTACGCCACTCCATCGCGACTTTCCACAATGAACGCGCCGACCGGGCCGCTCCGTACGGCGACGCGCAGCGCCGGGTGCTGAACCTCGCGGCCCACGCCGCGGCCCGGCGGGAGATCGCCGCATGGCCGGGTTACGCGCCGACGCCGCTGGTCGATCTGCCGGGGCTGGCCGCGGCGGCCGGCGTGGCCAGCCTCCGCTACAAGGACGAGGGCGGGCGCTTCGGCCTTGGCAGCTTCAAGGCGCTGGGCGGCGCCTACGCGGTGTTCCGCCTGCTGGCGGGCGAAGTGGCGCGGCGGACCGGAGGACCGGCGCCGAGTGCCTCGGAGCTGTTGTCCGGGGCCCATCGCGCCATCGTCTCGACGATCACCGTCACCTGCGCCACCGACGGCAACCACGGGCGCTCGGTCGCCTGGGGGGCGCGGACCTTCGGCTGCGGCTGCGTGATCTACGTTCACGCAACCGTCAGCGAGAGGCGGCGCGCGGCCATCGCCGCCTATGACGCCACCGTGGTGCGCACGCCCGGCAACTACGACGACGCGGTCCGGCGCGCCGGCGCGGATGCCGCGGCCAACGGCTGGCTGGTCGTTTCCGACACCTCGTACGAGGGCTACATGGACGTGCCGCGCGACGTCATGCAGGGCTACACCGTCATGGTGCAGGAGGCCGTCGAGCAGTGGCCGCCCGACGAGCGGCCGACGCACATCTTCATCCAGGCCGGTGTCGGCGGCCTTGCCGCCGCGGTTTGCGGCCATCTGTGGGAGCTGTGGGGGGCGGAGCGCCCGCGTCTGGTCGTCGTCGAGCCGGACAAGGCCGCCTGCCTGTTCGAAAGCGCGCGGGCCGGGCGGCCGGTCGCCGTGCACGGCGACCTCGACACCATCATGGCCGGGCTCGCCTGCGGGGAAGTGTCGCTGCTGGCCTGGGCCATTCTGGGGCCGGGAGCGGACGACTTCATGACGGTGACCGACGCGGCGGCCAAGGACGCCATGCGCCGGCTGGCCGACGGCGCCGGCGGCGACCGTCCGGTGGTCGCCGGCGAGTCGGCGGCGGCCGGGCTGGCCGGACTGCTGGGCGCGCTGGCCGACCCGGCGGCGCGGGCGGCGCTCGGCCTCGGTGCGGACTCGCGGGTGCTGCTGTTCGGCAGCGAGGGCGACACCGACCCGGAGCTTTACGCCGGCATCGTCGGCCGCACCGCGGACCAGATAAGGGCGGACCAGGTGAGGGCGGCATGACCGAATCCCCGCGCATCGACACCCCGCGTCTGCTGGCCCGGCTCGACGCGCTGGCCCAGGTGGGCGCCATCGCCGGCGGCGGCGTCTGCCGTCTGGCGCTGAGCGACGCCGACAAGGCTGGCCGCGACCTCGTCGCCGGCTGGATGCGGGACCTTGGGCTGAGCGTCGCCATCGACGCCATCGGCAACATCGTCGGCACCCGCCCCGGCCGGACGGCGGGGCCGCCGGTGATGACCGGCTCGCACATCGACACGGTGCGCACCGGCGGACGCTATGACGGAAACCTCGGCGTGCTGGCCGGGCTGGAGGTGGTCCACACGCTGAACGACGCCGGGATCACGACCGAACACCCGCTGGCCGTCGCCGTCTTCACCAACGAGGAGGGGGCGCGCTTCGCCCCCGACATGATGGGCAGCCTCGTCTACGTCGGCGGCATGCCCCTCGACGCGGCGCTGGCCACGGTGGGCATCGACGGCGCCGCCGTCGGGGCGGAACTTGCGCGCATCGGCTACGCCGGCGACGCCCCGTGCGGCGCGCCCGGCGTGCGCGCCTATGTCGAACTGCACATCGAGCAAGGCCCGGTCCTGGAGGCCGAGGGTATCGCCATCGGCGCGGTGGAAGGGGTGCAGGGCATCTCCTGGACCGAATACACCATTGAGGGCGTGTCGAACCACGCCGGCACCACGCCCATGCGGCTGCGGCGCGACGCCGGCTACGCCGCCGCCGCCGTCGCCACCGAGGTGCGGCGCATCGCGCGGACGCTGGGGGGCGATCAGGTCGGCACGGTCGGCGCGCTGACCCTGTCGCCCAACCTCGTCAACGTGGTGGCGAACCGCGCGGTGATGACGGTGGACCTGCGCAACACCGACGAGGCCCGGCTGCGGGAGGCCGAGCGGATGCTCGCCGCCTTCATCGCCCGGTTGGCGGAGGACGAGGGGGTGAGCATCACCGCCCGCACCCTGGCGCGGTTCGAGCCGGTGGCCTTCGATCCCGGCATCGTCGCCAGGGTGGAGGATCTCGCCCGCCGGCACGGGCATTCCGTGCGCCGCATGCCGAGCGGGGCCGGGCACGACGCGCAGATGCTGGCGCGGGTCTGCCCGGCCGGCATGATCTTCGTGCCCAGCGTCGGCGGCATCAGCCACAACGTGCGCGAACACACCCGCCCGGAGGACGTCGAGGCCGGCGCCACCCTGCTGCTGCACCTCCTCCTCGATCTGGCCGGCGGCTGAGGCGGCGATGCGTGAACTGATCCGTGACGCCCTCATCGTGCCCGGCGACGGCGTGACCGAGCCCTATCCGGGCGACGTGCTGATCGACGGCGACCGCATCGCCCATCTGGGCGAAGTGCCGCTCAGCGAGGCGCAGGCGGCCGACCATGTGGTCGAGGCCGCCGGCCGGGCGCTGGCGCCGGGCTTCGTCGACACCCACAACCACGGCGCGCTCGGCGGCACGGCGATCGGCGGGTCCGGGCTGCCGCGCGCCTGTGAACTGGCCCTGCTGGGCGGCGTCACCAAGCGCATCTGCGGCGTGGACGGCCTGTCGCCGGCCCCGGTCGCCGAGGCGCAACGCTCCGAATACGCGCTGCAGCTCAAGCCGCTGGACGGCGCCATCGACGGCGACTGGAGCTGGTCGTCGGTGGCGGAGTTCTTCGCCTGGCACCGCGGACGTTCGGTCACCGACATGGGGCTGTACCTCGGCCACAGCGCGGTGCGGCGCGTGGTGATGAGCAATCTCGCCCGTGTCGCCACGGATGCCGAGGTGGCGTCCATGGCCGAGGTGGTGCGGCGCGAGGCGCCGTGGACGCTGGGGCTGTCCACCGGGCTGGTCTACAACCCGGCGGTCTATTCCGACCAGCGCGAGATCACCGGGCTGGTGCGCGCCTTCAACGACGTGAAGCCGGGCGCGCTGTTCCCGCACCTGCGGTCGGAAAGCGACCGCGTCGTGGAATCGCTGCGCGAGGTGGTGGAAGCCGCGGTGGACGGCGGCGGCGGCTATTGCAACGAGCACTCCAAGATCGCCGGCCGGCGCAATTACGAGAAGATCGGCGCGCTGGAGGCCATGCTGAACGACGCCGCGTCCAGCGTGCCGACGATGGAGAACATGTACCCCTACACCGCCGGTTCGACCACCGGCGACGCCATCTTCCCGCCGGAGGTGCGCGCCGGCAGCCGGGCGGAGTTCCTGAAACGGCTCAAGGACCCGGCGACGCGGGCCGCGCTCTACCAGCGCATGCGCGGCGACACCACGACGTGGGACAATTTCGTCGATTTCTGCGGCGGGCTGCAGGGCATCCAGATCGCCGGGGTGCGCCCCGGCGTCGGCGACGCGTTCCTCGGCAGGCGGCTCGGCGACGTGGCGCGCGCCGCCGGGGCGCCGGACCTGGAGTCGGCCGCCGCTTTCGACGCGGTCTTCGACTTCTACGCCGCCAACGCCGGCGAGGTGTCGATCATCACCCACTACGGAAACGACCTGACCGTCGAGCGCTTCTTCGTCCGGCCCACCATGGCGATCTGTACCGACGGGCTGATGCCCGGGCCGGGGCAGAAGCCGCACCCGCGCGCCATCGGCGCCTTCCCCAAGGCGCTGCGCCTTGCCCGCGAAATGGGCATTCCTCTCAAGGAGATCGTCCACCGCATGGCAACCCTGCCGTGCCGCTTCCTGCGCCTGCCCGACCCGGTGCTGCGCGCGGGCGCGGATGCGTCGCTGGTGCTGTTCGACTGGACCGCCGTGCGCGAGCGCAACGATTACCTCGACCCGCTGGTGCCGCCCGAAGGCATCGACGTGGTGTGGGTGCACGGCATGCGCGTCCTCGATCACGGGCGGTTCCAGCCGGTCACGCCGTTTCCCGGCCGCGTGCTGCTTTCCGAGGCAAACCGCCTATGAAACAGACGCTCCCGATCTATTACTTTTTGAAACTTCAGTTTCAATTTTCCATTGACGCGGACCGCCCGGACTGGTGTCGTAGTCGCGGTGGCGATCACGCTGGCAACGGGTGGGGATGACATGCGTCGGAAACTCGCGGTCGTGGCGGGCTTGTGGAGCCAGCGGCTGAACTGGCTGGTCGAGCGGGTGTGCGCCGTGCTGGTCGGCGTGCTGGTGCTGGTGGTCTGGCTGGGCATCGTGTCGCGCTACGCCGTCGACCTGAACGTCACCTGGACCGAGGAAGCGGCCCGTTACCTGATGATCTGGGCGGCGCTCCTGGCGGTCTCCAGCGGTGTGGCGCGGCGCGAGCATGTCTATGTCGAGTTCCTGTTCAACGTGCTGCCGAAGCCGGCTCAGCGGCTGGTGACGATCCTCTTCGATGTGGTCTCGATCGTGTTCTTCGGCCTGCTGCTGATCTACGGCACGACGATGGCCCAACTGGGGGCGAGCCAGTTTTCCATGCTGTTCGACCTGAGCATGGCTCTGCCCTTCGCCGCCGTGCCGGTGTCCGCCGGGCTGTCCCTCGTTCAGTTGCTCCTGACCATCGCCGCCCGCCCGGCCGCCCCGCTGTCCACCCACGCCGTCGTCGAGGAGATGCAGGCATGATCGCCGTCGGAGTCCTGTTCGTCCTGCTGCTGTCGTTCGGCCTGCCCATCGGCTATGTGCTGGGCATCGCCGGCATCGCCGGGCTGGTGCAGGTCGGCGGCGTGGACATGCTGGCGATGGCGCCGCAGCGCTTCTTCGCCGGGCTCGACCTGTTCACCTTCCTCGCCATGCCCTTCTTCATCCTGGCCGGCGAGATCATGAACCGCGCCGGGATCACCCAGCGCCTCGTCAACTTCGCCGACTCCCTGGTCGGCTTCCTGCGCGGCGGCATGGCGCAGTCCAACATGGTCGCCTCGGTGCTGTTCGCCGGCATCTCGGGCGCGGCGGTGGCCGAGGCGGCGGCGTTCGGCAACACCATGGTGCCGGCCATGGTGCGCGCCGGCTACCCGCGGCCGTTCTCCTGCGCCGTGGTGGTGGCGGGCTCGATCATCGGACCGACCATTCCACCGTCCAACCTGATGGTGATCTACGGCTCGATGATGGGCGTGTCGATCGCCGGGCTGTTCGCCGCCGGCATCCTGCCGGGGCTGCTGATGGCGCTGTTCTGCATGGCGGTGATCGCGGCCCTCGGCCGCCGGCTCAACCTGCCCAAGAGCGACCAGCGGCCCAGCCTGCGCCGCATCCTGATGGCGTCGAAGGAGAGCGTCTACGCCCTGATCATGCCGGCGATCATCCTGGGCGGCATCCTCGGCGGCTTCGTCACGCCGACGGAGGGGGCGGCCATCGCGGTCGGCTACGCGCTGTTCGTCGGCGCCGCCATCTACCGGGAACTGCGCTGGTCCGACCTGCCGGACATGCTGGTGCGCACCGCGCGGGTCACCGGCGTGGTGTTCCTGATCATCGCCTCGGCGTCGATCCTGTCGTGGTGGATGGCGTTCCTGGGCGTGCCGCAGATGATCACCACGCTGTTCCTGTCGATCTCGCACGACCGCAACGTGGTCATCGCCATGGTCCTGCTGCTTCTGCTGGTGCTGGGCATGGTGATGGACATCAACGCGATCCTCATCCTGCTGGCGCCGGTGCTGGCGCCGCTGGCGGCCAGCGTCGGGCTCGACCCCGTGCACGCCGGGGTGATGATCGTCCTGGCGCTCAACCTCGGCCTGATGACGCCGCCGGTGGGAGCCAGCCTGTTCGTGCTCTGCTCGATCACCGGCGAGAAGCTGGAGCGCATCGCGGCGGCCATGTGGCCCTTCATCGTGGCCGAGGTCTTCGTGCTTCTGCTGGTCGCGTTCTGGTCCGACGTGACGATGGCGGTGCCCCGCCTGCTGGGTCTCTAGGGGCCGATGGATCTTTGACGTTTTTGGAATTTCGTCCGAATCTCGGGAGGCTGATGATGAAGCTGTTGCGTTCCGCCTTGCTTGCCGCCGCCGTGCTGCTGCCCCTGGCCGCCGGCCCCGCCGCCGCGCAGAAGGTGCTGAAGCTGTCGCACCTCAACCCCGCCGATCCGACCGACAACGCATCGGCCGCCATGTCGGCCGTGTTCAAGAACCTGGTCGAGTCCGGCACCAACGGCTCGATCAAGGTGGAGCTCTTCCCCGACGGCCGCCTGGGCAAGGACCCGGAGGTGCTCCAGCAGGTGAAGGCCGGCGTGGTGCAGTCGATGATCTCGACGGTGGGCGGCATGGCCTCGGTCTACCCGATGATCGGCATCCTCGACATGCCCTTCGCCTTCCCGAACATCTCCACCACCTACGACGTCTTCGACGGCCCGTTCGGCCAGAAGCTGGCCGGCGACATCGAGAAGAAGACCGGGCTGAAGGTCCTGGGCTTCTCGGATTCCGGCGGGTTCTTCGCCTTCACCAATTCCAAGCGCCCGGTGAAGGAGCCGAAGGACCTGGCGGGGCTGAAGATCCGCACCATGACGCTGGAATCCCACAAGGCGGTGGTGTCCAGCATGGGCGGCCAGCCGGTGGCCATCGCCTGGCCGGAGGTCTACACCTCGCTTCAGACGGGCGTCGCCGACGGCCAGATGAACCCGATCCCGATCATCAAGTTCGCCAAGTTCGAGGAAGTGCAGAAGTACATCTCGCTGACCAACCACCTGTTCACGCCGTACGTCTGGGTGATGAACAAGGCGTTCCTTGACGGGTTGAGCGCCGAGGAAAAGGCGGTGATCGCCTACGCCGCGCGATCGGGCATCGTCGCCGGGCGCGGCATCAGCCGCATCATCGAATCCTCCGACCGCGGCCTGCCGGCGCTCGCCGCCAGGATGGAGGTCTACACGCCGACCGCGGCTGAAAAGGCGAAGTTCCGCGAGGCCGCGCAGCCGGCCGTCAAGGCCTATGTCACCAAGGCCTTCGGCGCCGAGGGCGAGGAGATGCTGGGCGCCTTCCTCAAGGCCGTGGACGACGCGGCGAAGAAGTGACGGGAGACCGTCGCAAACCTGGGTGCAGGCCTGAGGAGTAGAATGGTGTCGCGCGCTCGGCTATCCGCGAGCCGAGCGCGCGATGACACCGCCCGAACCGCGTCCAGCGGGCGAACAGGGCGAAGGGCATGCCCGAGAGCTGGCCGATGGCGCGCCACGGCATGCCGCAGAAGCAGACACACCGGATGCCCATGATCGCCGTGCGCATCGCTGCTCCGGCGGGCGCCGGCTTCGGCCCGGAACGGGTCGGGCGACAGCCGTCCGCCGCCCCGCCTGAATGGACAAAGTCGAGTTCAATCGTCGTCGGCATAAACGATGATCGATAAATAGGTGGCAGGGAGGGACGTGAGCGTTTCCGGCCCATGCGGCGCGCTGCTGTCGAACATCAGGGAATCGCCGGGACGCAGCTCGTAGCTGCGGTCGCCGTGGCGGTACACCAGCTCTCCAGACAGCATATAGAGATATTCGATCCCGGCATGCTGAAAGGCGGTGTAGGGGGCCGCTCCCTCGCACAAGGTGATGAGGTAGGGCTCGACGCCGATGTCGCCGCCCAGCGTGTGTCCCAGCAACTGGTACTGATGCCCGACCTTGGTGCCACGCCGTTCGATGGTGACGCCCTGGCCGGCACGCACATAGGAACAGCCGCGCTTCTCCTCGAAGGAGGCGAAAAGCGCGGTGATCGGCACGTTGAGGGCGGTGGCGAGCGCTTGCAGAGTCGCGAGCGAGGGAGAAATCTGGCCGTTCTCGATCTTCGACAGCATACCGTTCGAAATGCCGGCGCCCGCAGCCAGATCGGAGACGGTCAGGTCCAACTGGCGGCGCAGTTCGCGTATCTGCCCGCCGAGCGCCTGTTCCAGCGTCCGCGTGGTGGCGGCTGGAGCGCTTGAACCGGTTGCGAAATCGTCTCCGACGGATCCCTCATGAGGAGGGGGGGCGTTCTCTTTGCGCTTCACCATGGGTATTCCTTCATGACCGCGTACCGCGGCGGCAGCATGACAGCCGGACACCGTATCAGTTATTGCGTCGCGCCATGCCGGCAATTTGTTCGTGCCGATGCCCTGGCAGCTCGTCGTTCCGGCGATTCTGCGTAAATTTTAGCCAGCTTTCGGGATGTGACTAACATTTCGGCTGCCTTCGGCCCGTGCGACACGGTGTCGCCCCAAGAGCATGCCCCGAAAAACAAGGGTTTGGCGCGGTCCGGCGCAATCGGCACGGACTGTGCATAAAAACATTTTCCAGAGAGGAAAAGTCAACATCGAACCGCTGGCGCCCACCGTGCAACTGATGTGATGCCTCCAAGAACATTCCGGGTGCGGTTGCGTGAAATCGCACGGCCGCTTCGATACAGCCGCCCAATTGAGGAGAGTGATGAATGGTAAGCCTGCATCGTTTCGCATTGCCCTTGGCCGCAGTTGCCTGCGCGTGCGCTGCGCCCGTTTCCCAGGCCTTAGCCCAGGCAGCCGCTCCCACCCCGGAGCTCAACGGAGCCGACACGGCCTGGATCATAACGGCGTCCATGTTCGTTCTGATGATGTTCGTTCCGGGCCTTGCCCTGTTCTACGGCGGCATGGTGCGGAAGAAGAACGTGCTTTCCATGCTGATGCAGAGCTTCTTCAGCGCGGCGTTGCTGACCGTCCTGTGGGTGGTCGCCGGCTACAGCCTGACCTTCACGGAAGGGAACCCCGTCTTCGGCGGCTTCGAAAAGCTTCTGCTCAACGGCATCAAGGTGGACTCCCTGTCGGGCACGATCCCTGAGTTCGTGTTCGTGATGTTCCAGTGCACCTTCGCCATCATCACGCCGATGATCATCATGGGCGGTCCGGCCGACCGCATGAAGTTCTCGTCGGCCATGATCTTCCTCAGCGTGTGGATGCTGCTGGCCTACGTGCCCGTGGCGCACATGGTGTGGGGGCCGGGCGGCTTCCTGCTGAACGCCGGGGTGCTGGATTTCGCGGGCGGCACGGTGGTGCACATCAACTCCGGGGTCGCCGGCCTGGTCGCCGCCATGATCATCGGCCGCCGCAACGGTGGCGGGATGGAGCCTATGGCCCCGCACAACCTGGTGCTGACCATGATCGGCGGCTCGCTGCTGTGGGTGGGCTGGTTCGGCTTCAACGTCGGCTCGGCGCTGAGCGCGGGTGCGCTGGCCGGCCTCGTGCTGATCAACACCCACATCGCCGCCGCCGCCGCCACCGTCTCCTGGGTGCTGGCCGAATGGATGGTCAAGGGTCGGCCGAGCCTGCTGGGCGCGGTGTCCGGCGCCATCGCCGGCCTCGTCGTCATCACCCCGGCCTGCGGCTTCGTCAGCCCGTCCAGCTCGCTGGTCATGGGCCTGATCGGCGGCGTCGTGTGCTACTGGGGCGCCACCGGGCTGAAAAAGCTGACAGGCGTCGACGACGCGCTGGACGTGTTCGGCGTCCACGGCGTGGGCGGCATCCTCGGCGCGGTGCTGACCGGCGTGTTCGCCACCTCGGTCTATGGCGGCGAGGGCAAGTCCGGCCTTCTGGACGGCAACGTCGGCCAGATTTGGGTGCAGATCGAAGGCGTGCTGATCACCGTGGTGTGGACCGCCGTCGTGACGGCCGTCGTGCTCAAGGTCATCGACGTCGTCATGGGCCTGCGCGTCGACCAGGAGGTCGAGGTCGAGGGCCTGGATCTCGCGCTGCACGGCGAGACGGTGCACAGCTGAGCACGGTGCCGGGCACCCGTGTGATGCCCGCCGCGCGGTGAAACACAAGGAAGGCCCCCGATGGTTTCCCATCGGGGGCCTTCCGCGTTTCGGGCCTTCGCGTGTCAGGAGCGGGCGCGGGACTTGGCCGGGTCATAGTGGGGGAAGGGCACGACGCGGGCCGGAAGGCCTCGGCAATGGCGTCCCACACGGCGAGCGCGTCGCCGGGGAAGAAGACGGAGGTGCTCGATAAGCATGTCCCGCTGGCGGGATCGCTCACCGAGCAGCCCACGAACCTCGGTGAGCGCCGCCGGATCGACTTGCCGCCCTTTTGGGGTGGATGCGGGTGTTCCGGCGGCCGGCACCGGGATGGATCGCGCGTTCGGTCGTCGTCGGGACTGCGCTCGCCGGGGCTTTCACGGTCAAAGGCCGGACCCGGTCCGGGCTTTGGCGGCGGTCAGCGTGTTGCGCAGCAGGCAGGCGATGGTCATCGGGCCGACGCCGCCGGGAACAGGCGTGATCTGCCCCGCCGTGCCCAGTGCGGAGTCGCAGTCGACGTCGCCGACGAGGCGGGTCTTGCCGTCCGGCCCCTCGATGCGGTTGATGCCGACGTCGATCACCGTGGCGCCCGGCTTGATCCAGTCACCCTTGATCAGGTTCGGCCGCCCGACGGCGGCGATCAGGATATCGGCCTGCCGGCACTCCTCGGCGAGGTCGCGGGTGCGGGAGTGGGCAATGGTCACCGTACAGTTCTCCTGAAGCAGGAGCTGCGCCATCGGCTTGCCGACGATGTTCGAGCGGCCGACCACGACGGCCCGCAGGCCCGACAGGTCGCCGATGAAGTGCTTCAGCATCAAGAGGCAGCCCAGCGGTGTGCACGGCACCAAGGCATTAAGGCCGGCCGCCAGGCGGCCGGCGTTGACGACGTGGAAGCCGTCGACGTCCTTGGCCGGGTCGATGGCGTTGATGACCGCGCTCGAATCCAGGTGCGCGGGCAACGGCAACTGCACGAGGATGCCGTCAACCGCCGGGTCGGCGTTCAGCCGCTCGACCAGGGCGATCAGGTCGGCCTCGGTCGTGTCGGCCGGCAGGCGGTGCTCGTAGGACTGCATGCCGACGGCGGTGGTCTGTCGGCCCTTGTTGCGGACGTAGACTTGACTGGCGGGGTCTTCTCCGACCAGAACGACGGCGAGTCCGGGCGCCCGCTTGCCCTCGGCCTTCAGCGCCGCCACCTCGGCTGCGATGCTTTCGGTGATGGAGGCGGCGAAGGCCTTGCCGTCGATCACCGTGGTTTCGAGCGCCGACATCGTCGACGCCATGGAAATGCGCATGTTGATCACCCGCTGTGAATGGTGACTTAGCAGAGGGTCGCCGCGAAGCCCGGGACCCGCTCCCGCCGGATCTCGATCCCGGCGGCGTCGGAGTCGGCGATGGCGCACGGCTTCTCGATCCGGATGCGGACCGCCAGGATGCGGCAATCGGCCAGAAGCTCCCCGGCGATCTCGTGCGCCAGCCGCTCCACGAGGTTGAAATGGCCGCGGGCCACCACCGCCCGTACCTGATCGGCGACGGTCGAGTAGCAGACGACATGCGTGAGGTCGTCGCCGGCATCGCCCTGGTCCAGAACCGTCAGTTCGATGTCCAGGCGGATCGGCTGGCGCTTGCCCTTCTCATGTGTCCAGGCGCCGATTTCGGCATCGATGGCAAGACCCTGGATGAACAGTCGCGCGTAACGTCCGGCGCCGCTCACGCCGTCGGGAATACGGACCGGGCTGTGGTTCATGGCGCTGGCTCACTGGGACTGCGGACGGGGTGGTCTGGCATCGGACGGTCGGGTGCTCGTGGCACCCGCTCCGCCATCAGTCGTGGAATACGACCGTCTTGTGGCCATTGAGGATCACGCGGTCTTCCAGGTGCCAGGCGATGGCGCGGGCCAGAACCCGGCGCTCGATGTCACGCCCCTTGCGAACCAGATCCTTGGCCGAGTCGTGGTGGCTGATGCGCTCCACGTCCTGTTCGATGATCGGACCTTCGTCGAGGTCGGCGGTCACGTAGTGCGCCGTGGCGCCGATCAGCTTTACGCCACGGGTGTGGGCCTGGTGATAGGGTTTGGCGCCCTTGAAGCCCGGCAGAAAGGAGTGGTGGATGTTGATGCAGTGGCCAGACAGCTTGGCCGACAAGTCGTCCGACAGCACCTGCATGTAGCGGGCGAGCACCACCAGTTCGGTGCCGGTCTCCTGCACCAGTTTCCAGATCTGCGCTTCCTGCTGGGGCTTGGTGTCTTTGGTGATCGGCAGGTAATGGAACGGGATGTCGCCGAAATCGTGGTTGGCGTAGGTCTCGCGCGGGTGGTTCGAGACGATGGCCGTGATGTCCATCGGGATCTCGCCGGTGCGCCAGCGGTAGAGCAGATCGGCGAGGCAGTGGTCGAACTTCGACACCAGCAGCATGACGCGGCGGCGCTGGTCGGCCGGCCGCATGGCCCAAGTCATGCCGTAGGTCTCGGCGATTGGCGCGAAATTCTCACGGATGGCCGGGAACAGGCAGCTCTCGTTCACTTGGTTGAAGACGAGGCGCATGAAGAAGCGGCCGGTCTCCGTGTCATCGTACTGGTGCGCTTCGAGGATGTTGCAGCCCTGCTCGAACAGGTAGGTCGAGACGCGGGCGACGATCCCCGGCTTGTTGGGGCAGGACAGGGTGAGGACGGCATGGGTAACGGGCATCTTGGACATCCTGTAGGCATGGAGGACCTGCCGCTGGCGTGACCGCGGGGCACGGTGGTCGTTGGCTCGGTGGGTTCCGGAAGGTGGGAGGCGCGCGCCGCGCTGCCGTTCAACCTCGGCCGGCGGGTGTTACCTCGACGCCGTACTCGGCGGCGCTCGCCAGGAGCCAGTCGAGGAAGCTCTCCGCGTAGCTGCGGGCCACGGAGATCTGGTAGGCGGGCGCCTCGTCGACCTGCCAGACAGTCACACCGATGTGGCCGACCACCGTGGTCGCCGCATCGCCCGGGCGGAAGGCGGCGGGGTGCAGGTCCACCGTCACCCCTTTGGCCAGCGCCTTGCGCACGGCGGGGCCGGACAGGTGCAGGAGGCCAAAGGCGTCGGTCTGGTCGGTCACGGCGCCGCGGTCCGCCACGGCGTCGCGCAGGGCCCCCTCGAAGGCGGAGCCATCGCCGTTGGCATCCATGGCCAGCCAGCGGCCCGGACCGACGCCGACGAAACCGACGCGATCGCCGGCGGCGTAGCCCGGCCGCATCGGCGGGCGGACGCCGAAGCGCGCCTCCAGCGCGGCGGCCAATTCCTCCGCCCGGTTGCGGCCGGCGACCACGGTGGCGAGGGCATAGCGTCCCGCCGGGGCGGCGAACACGCCCGCCGGGCCGTTGGTTTCACCGTGACGGCCGGGCTTCAGCAGAGCGTCAAACACGAAGCTTCTCCCCTTGCGGATCGACGAAGACCGGGTTGCAGATCTCGACCTCGATATCGGTGTTGCGCACCGGATCGACGGCGCGCACCCGCTCGCCGATGCGTTCATGGCCGTTGGCGAGGAAGCCAAGGCCGATGGAGTGGCCGAGCGTCGGCGACCACGCGACCGAGGTCAGGTAGCCCTGGTCGTTCGCCGCGTCCGCCGTGGCGCCGACCGGGATGAAGTGGGCGCCGGCCCGCAGCCGGTGCGTGCGGTCCAGCGGACGGACGCCAACCAGGATCGGCCGCGCCGGATCGGTCAGGCCCGGCCGGTCGGCCATCACCCGGCCGATGAAGTCCTTCTTGGTGGACATCATCCGGCCGAGACCGAGGTCGCGCGCCGTGGTCTGGCCGTTCAGCTCGTTGCCGGCGGCGTGGCCCTTCTCGATGCGCATGACGCCCAGCGCCTCGGTGCCGTACGGCGTGATGCCGAAGTCGGCCCCGGCCTCCATCAGGGCGCGGACCAGCCGCTCGCCCTGGCTCGCCGACACGGCGATCTCGTAGGCCAGCTCGCCGGAGAAGGAAATGCGGAACAGACGGGCACGCACGCCGCCCAACACCGTCAGTTCGCCGGCCGCCATGAAGGGGAAAGCGTCGTTGGAGATGTCGAACGGGGCGTCGACGATGCGCGCCAGCGTCTCCCGCGACTTCGGCCCGGCCACCGCGATCTGAGCCCACTGGTCGGAAACGGAGGCGATCTGCACGTCCAGCTCCGGCCACAGGACCTGGAGCGCGTGTTCCAGGTGCTGGAAGACCTTCACGGCGTTGGCCGTGGTGGTCGTCATGATGAAGTGGTTCGGGCCCAGCCGCGCGGTGGTGCCGTCGTCCATCACCATGCCGTCCTCGCGCAGCATGACACCGTACCGCGCCTTGCCGACGCCCAGCGTGGACCACGCGTTGATGTAGACGCGGTCGAGCAGCGTGCCGGCGTCCGGTCCCTGGACATCGATCTTGCCCAGCGTGGACACGTCGCACAGGCCGACGCCGGTGCGCACCGCCAGCACCTCGCGGTTCACCGTTTCCAGCCAGTCGCGCTCGCCGGTGCGGGGATAGTACTGCGCGCGCAGCCAGGGTCCGGTCTCGACGAAGACGGCGCCCTGTTCCCTGGCCCAGGCGTGGGTGGGCGTCAGGCGGGTCGGGCGGAACTCCTTGCCCCGGTGGTGGCCGGCGAAGGCGCCGATCGCCACCGGGGTGTGAGGCGGACGGAACATCGTCGTGCCGGTCTGGGGGATGCCCTTGCCGGTCAGCGCCGCCATGATGGCGAGCCCGTTGACGTTCGACGTCTTGCCCTGGTCGGTCGCCATGCCCAGCGTCGTGTAGCGCTTCAGGTGCTCAACCGGGCGGAAGCCCTCGCGGTGCGCGATGGAAATGTCCTTGGCGGTGACGTCGTTCTGCTGGTCGACGAAGGCAGGCCCCTTGGATTCCGCGACGTGCCAGAAGGCGGTCACGCGCGCCGGCTCGTCGTCGGCGGCGGGCAGAGCGGCGGCGGGTGCCGCGAAGCCCAGCTCGCTAAGCGCGGCGGCGGCAGCCTCCGCCCCGTCCTTCAGGCAGGTGGCGAGGCCGTATCGGCCCGCGGCGGCGCCGGCCACCCGCAGGCCGGGCGGCAGCGTGTCGGCCGGGACGAAGGCGGCGATGTCCTCGTTCCACACCGGGCGGTTGCCCATGTGGCAGGTCAGGCCGACGTTCGGCGACCAGCCGCCGGACATCGCCAGCGCGTCGACGGCGATGGTGGTCCGGCTGCCGCCGGTGGCGACTTCGAGCCCCTTCAGCCGCTTGCCCGAGGTCTCGACGACACGAGATCCAAGCAGGACACGCGCGCCTGCCGACGCCAGCGGGGCGGTCAGCGCGGGATCGACGGCGTCACGCACGTCGATGACCGCCGCCACCCGGACCCCGGCGCGGACGAGGTCGCGCGCCGCGCTCCAGGCGCTGTCGTTGTTGGCGAAGACCGCGACGGAGCGGCCGGCGGCCACGGCGAAGCGGTTGGCGTAGGCGCGGACGGCCCCGGCCATCATCACGCCCGGCCGGTCGTTGCCGCCGAACACGATGGGACGCTCCGTGGCGCCGGCCGCAAGCACGGCGCGGTGGGCGACGATGCGCCACAGCCGCTGGCGCGGGGCGTGGGGCGGCGGTTCCGGCAGGTGGTCGGACACCCGCTCCAGCGCACCGTAGGTGCCGCCGTCGTAAGCGCCGAACACGGTGGTGCGCGGCATCAGCGTGACGTCGGGGAAACTCGCCAGCTCCGACACGGCACCGGCGGCCCAGTCGCTGCCGGCGCTGCCGCCGATCTCCCGCGCGTCGGCCAGCAACCGGCCGCCCATGCGGAAGTCCTCGTCCACCAGGATGACGCGGGCGCCGGCCCGCGCCGCGGTGAGCGCCGCCATCAGCCCGGCCGGGCCGGCGCCGATCACCAGGAGGTCGCAGTGCGCGGTGGCCTTCTCGTAGTGATCGGGATCGGCGGCTTCCGCCGCGCGGCCCAGGCCGGCGGCGCGCCGGATCAGCGGCTCGTACAGTCGCTCCCAGAAGGCGGCCGGCCACATGAAGGTCTTGTAGTAGAAGCCGGCGCCGAACAGCGGCGTGGCCAGCCGGTTGACCGATAGAAGGTCGAATTCCAGCGACGGCCAGCGGTTCTGGCTGGCGGCGGAGAGGCGATGATACAGCTCCACCATGGTGGCGCGGGTGTTGGGCTCCCGCCGGGCGCCGCTGCGCAGTTCCACCAGCGCGTTCGGCTCCTCCGACCCGGCGGTCAGGATGCCGCGCGGCCGGTGGTACTTGAAGGACCGGCCGACCAGCGTCACGCCGTTGGCGAGCAGGGCGGACGCCAGCGTGTCGCCGGCGAAACCCGTGTAGCGGCGGCCGTCGAACTCGAAGTCCATCGGATGGCCGCGGTCGACCAGCCCGCCGTTGGGCAGGCGCCGCAGCATGGCCGGGGCGCCGGATGCGCTCCGGCCATGGTCGGCGGGCGCCTCCCGGCCGGAAACCAGGGGGAACGTCAGTCCCAGCGATGCCTGTGGGCCGCTCATGACCGCTCCTTGGCAAAACGTGCGTCGGTGATGGCGTGGGTGACGGTGTTGCGCGTCACCACCAGCCAGCTGCGGCAGCCGCCGCCGTGGTACCACAGCTCCTCGTGGGTGCCGGCCGGGTTGTCGCGCAGGTAGACGTAATCGTGGAACGCCGTCGCGGCGTCGGGCGCGGCCGGGTCGGGGCGGCGCAGGGTGGCGTCGCCGAGATAGCTGAACTCGTGCGCGTCGCGCGGACCGCAGTAGGGGCAGGGAATGCGCATGTCAGTGCAGATTCGGCTGGGCGCCGACCCCCTTTTCGTCGATCAGGTGTCCGGTGGCGAACCGGTCCAGGCGGTAGGCGGCGCTGACCGGGTGCGGTTCATCCCTGGCGATGGTGTGGGCGAAGCACCAGCCGGACGCCGGCGTCGCCTTGAAGCCGCCGTAAGACCAGCCCGCGTTGAGGTAGAGCCCCGCGACGGGCGCGCGGTCGATGATGGGGCTGCCGTCCATCGACATGTCGCACAGCCCGCCCCAACTGCGCAGCAGGCGCAACCGGCCGATCAGCGGCATCAGCGCCATGCCGCCCTCGCACACATCCTCGATGACCGGCAGGTTGCCGCGTTGGGCGTAGGAGTTGTAGCCTTCGATGTCGCCGCCGAAGACCAGCCCGCCCTTGTCGGACTGGCTGACGTAGAAGTGCCCGGCGCCGAACGTGACCACGCCGGGGATCAGCGGCTTCAGCCCCTCCGACACGAACGCCTGCAGAGCGTGGGATTCGATGGGCAGCCTCAGCCCGGCGAGCCGGCCCAGGCGCGAGCTGTTGCCCGCCACCGCCAGCCCGACCTTGCCGGCGCGGATCGGCCCCAACGTGGTCTCGACGCCGACGATGCGTTCGCCCTCGCGCAGGAAGCCGGTGACTTCGCAGTTCTGGACGATGTCCACGCCGAGCCGGTCGGCGGCACGGGCGTAGCCCCAGACGACGCCGTCGTGGCGGGCCGTGCCGCCGCGCCGCTGCAGCAGCCCGCCCTGGATCGGGAACCGGGCGTTGTCGAAATCGAGGAAGGGCAGCATGGCGCGGACCTGCTCGCGGTCCAGCAACTCCGCGTCCACGCCGTGCAGCCGCATGGCGTTGCCGCGGCGGGCGTAGGCGTCGCGTTGCGGGTCTGAGTGGTAAAGGTTCAGGACGCCGCGCTGGCTGACCATCGCATTGTAGTTCAGCTCCTGCTCCAGACCCTCCCACAGCTTCATCGACCATTCATAGAAGGGGATGTTGCCGGGGAGCCCGTAGTTGGAGCGGATGATCGTCGTGTTGCGGCCGGCGTTACCCGATCCGATCCATCCTTTCTCGACGACCGCCACGTTGCGGACCCCGTGCTGCTTGGCAAGGTAGTAGGCGGTCGCCAGTCCGTGGCCGCCGCCGCCGACGATGACGACGTCGTAGGCGGGTTTCGGTTTGGCGTCGCGCCACGCCGGCGACCAGAGCTTCTGCCCGGTGACGGCGTTGGCGATGATGGAGAGGATCGAGTAATGCATGGCCCGGCTCGGCTGTCGGAGGTTCAGCAGTCCAGCGTGTTGTCGCGTTCCCATTGCGTGAGATGGCGGGCGTACGCGTTCCACTCGCCCTCCTTCAGCTTCAGGAAGGACGAGATCAGGTCGTCGCCCAGGGTCTCGCGCAGCACCGTCGAGCCGTCCAGGAAGCGCAGCGCGTCCAGCAGGTTCAGCGGCAGCTTCTTGCCGTCGGTGACCTTGTGCCCCTCGGTGTACATGTTGATGTCCAGGCGCGGGCCCGGATCGGCCGTGCGGGCGATGCCGTCGAGGCCGGCGGCCAGCACCGCGGCCGGCAGCAGGTAGGGGTTCACCGCGCCGTCCGGCAGGCGGAACTCGAACCGGTTGCCGTTCGGAATGCGGATCATGTGGGTGCGGTTGTTGCCGGTGTAGGTGACCGTGTTCGGAGACCAGGTGGAGCCCGACACGGTGACCGGCGCGTTGATGCGCTTGTAGGAGTTCACCGTCGGATTGGTGATGGCGCACAGCGCCGTCGCCTCCGACAGCAGTCCGGCGATGAAGTGGTAGCCCAGGGCCGACATGCCCAACTCGCCCGCCGGGTCCTTGAACAGGTTCACGCCGTCGCGCCACAGCGACAGGTGCATGTGGCAGCCGCTGCCAGTCAGGTTGATGAAAGGCTTCGGCATGAAGGTGGCGCGCAGGCCGTGCTTCTCGGCGACGGCGCGGACCATGTACTTGAAGAAGGCGTGGCGGTCGGCGGTGAGCAGAACGTCGTCGTATTCCCAGTTCATCTCGAACTGGCCGATGGCGTCCTCGTGGTCGCTCTGATACGGCTTCCAGCCAAGCGACGACATGGCCTCGGAGATTTCGGCGATCACGTCGTAGCGGCGCATCAGCGCCTGCTGGTCGTAGCAGGGCTTGGTGGCGGTGTCGGCGGTGTCGGCGATGGCGGTACCATCGGGCGTGGTCAGGAAGAACTCGCACTCGACGCCGGTCTTCAATTGGAAGCCCTGCGCGGCGGCGGCGGCGATCATTCGCTTCAGCGCGTTGCGCGGCCCCTGCACGATGGGCTTGCCGTTCATCCACAGGTCGGACGCGACCCAGGCGACCTCGGGCTTCCAGGGCAGCTGGATCATGCTGTCCGGATCGGGCATGGCGAGCAGGTCGGCGTCGGCCGGTGACAGGTCGAGCCAGGTGGCAAAGCCGGCGAAGCCGGCCCCTTCCTTCACCATGTCGCCGATGGCGGCCGCCGGAACCAGCTTGGCGCGCTGGGCGCCGAACAGATCTGTGTAAGAGACCAGAAAGAACTTGATGCCGCGCTCTCGTGCGGCCTCGATGAGGTCGATGGCCATAGGAAGCCTCTCTGTTCGCGAGTATAGCCGGTGGTCGGATCTGGCGGCTTTTTATTTGTTTTGTTTGTTTATACCCGTTCGTCGGGGCGCGCCCGGGGCGGGCCGCCCCGAGCGCCCGGGGTCAGTAGTTGCCGCGGCCGGGAATCCAGTCGGTTCCGGCCAGTGGAACCCGCGCCATGGCGGCGCCCTCGATGGTCAGGGAGACGAGGTCCTCGGGTTCCAGGTTGTGGACATGGCTCTTGCCGCAGGCACGGGCGATGGTCTGCGCCTCCAGCGCCAGGACGGAGAGATAGTTGGCCAGGCGGCGGCCGGCCTTTTCCGGGTCCAGGCGGGCGGCGAGCACCGGATCCTGGGTGGTGATGCCGGCCGGATCGCGGCCTTCGTGCCAGTCGTCGTAAGCGCCGGGGACGGTGCCCAACTCGGCGTACTCGGCCGCCAGGGCGGGGTCGTTGTCGCCCAGCGCCACCAGGGCGGCGGTGCCGATGGACACCGCGTCGGCGCCAAGCGCCAGGCATTTCGCCACGTCGGCGCCGTTGCGGATGCCGCCCGACACGATCAGCTGCACCTTGCGGTGCATGCCCAGGTCCTGAAGGGCCTGGACGGCCGGGCGGATGGCGGCAAGGGTGGGGATGCCCACGTGCTCGATGAACACTTCCTGCGTGGCGGCGGTGCCGCCCTGCATGCCGTCCAGCACCACCACGTCGGCGCCGGACTTCACGGCCAGCGCGGTGTCGTAGTAGGGGCGCGCCGCGCCGACCTTCACGTAGATCGGCTTTTCCCAGTCGGTGATTTCGCGCAATTCCTGGATCTTGATCTCCAGGTCGTCGGGTCCGGTCCAGTCCGGGTGACGGCAGGCCGAACGCTGGTCGATGCCTTCCGGCAGCGTGCGCATGGAGGCGACGCGGGCGGAGATCTTCTGCCCCAGCAGCATGCCGCCGCCACCCGGCTTGGCGCCCTGGCCGATGACCACCTCGATGGCGTCGGCCTTGCGCAGGTCGTCCGGGTTCATGCCGTAGCGCGACGGCAGGTACTGGTAGACCAGCTTGGAGGAATGGCCGCGCTCCTCCGGCGTCATGCCGCCGTCGCCGGTGGTGGTGGAGGTGCCCACCGCCGAGGCACCGCGCCCCAGCGCTTCCTTCGCCTGCGCGGACAGCGAGCCGAAGCTCATGCCGGCGATGGTGATCGGGATCTTGATCTCGATCGGCTTCTTGGCGAAGCGGGAGCCCAGCACCACGTTGGTGCCGCACTTCTCGCGGTAGCCTTCCAGGGGGTAGCGGCTGATCGACGCGCCGAGGAACAGCAGGTCGTCGAAGTGCGGCACCTTGCGCTTGGTGCCGCCGCCGCGGATGTCGTAGATGCCCGTGGCCGCGGCGCGCCGGATCTCCGACAGGGTGTAATCGTCGAAGGTGGCGGACTTGCGGGGGACGGTGCGCGGGATCTTGTGATCGGTCGTCATGGCTTTTCCGTCCCCGTCAGTAGGCGTCGACGTTATCGACGTGGAAGTGGTAGAGGTTGCGTGCCGAGCCGTAGCGCCGGAATTCCGACACATCCACCTCGCCAGCCGCGCCGGCCGCTTCCAGGCGGGCGTGCAGCAGCGCCTTGTGCTCGTCCCGCATCTCCTTCTCGACACAGTCGGCGCCAAGGCTGGCGACGGAGCCGCGCACGAACAGCCGTGCCTCGTAGAGGGAGTCGCCCAGCGCCTCGCCAGCGTCGCCGAACACGGTCAGGGTGCCGGCCTGGCCCATAAAGGCCGACATGTGGCCTATGGACCCCTTCACGACGATGTCGATGCCCTTCATCGAGATGCCGCAGCGGGCCGACGCGTTGCCGTCGATCACCAGCAGACCGCCGTGGGCAGTGGCGCCCGCCGCCTGGCTGGCGTCGCCGCGCACGTGCACGACGCCCGATATCATGTTCTCCGCCACGCCCACGCCGGCGTTGCCGTTGATGAGGACGGTGGCGCTTTTGTTCATGCCGGCGCAGTAGTAGCCGACGTGCCCGTCGATCTCGACGGTAACCGGGGCGTCCAGCCCGACCGCGATGGCGTGCCCGCCGTTCGGGTTCAGCACGCGCCACAGCCGCGGGTTCTTGTCGAGGTCCAGCCCGTGCAGGGCTTGGTTCAGGTCGCGCACCGAGCCGGCGGCGAGGTCGAAGGTGCAGTGGGCGTTGGTCATGCCGCGCGCTCCCAGGAATAGACGGTGGCAGGCTTGGGTTCCCAGACCTTGGCCTGGGCGATGCCCGGCAGGTCGGCCAGGGCTCGGTATTCAGACCCGAACGCGACGTAGTCGTCGGTCTCCGCCATGACCGCGGGCTTGCAGGCGATGGGGTCGCGCAGGACCGCAAAGCCGGATTCGGTGCCCACCACGAAGGTGAAGAAGCCGTCCAGGGCGTCCAGCGAACTGACCAGCGCCTCCTTGAGCGAGGCGCCCTTGCCCATGCGCCAGGTCAGGTAGCCCGCGGCGACCTCGCTGTCGTTGTCCGTGGTGAAGCCAATCCCTTCGCGTGACAAGGCGCGGCGCAGGACGTTGTGATTGGACAACGAGCCGTTGTGCACAAGGCACTGGTCGGGTCCGGTGGAGAAGGGATGGGCGCCGGCGGTGGTCACTGCGGACTCGGTCGCCATGCGGGTGTGGCCGATGCCATGCGTGCCCTTCATGCCGGCAAGGTCGAAGCGGCGCGCCACGTCGGCGGGAAGACCGACTTCTTTGTAGATCTCCATGCGCTGGCCGGATCCGACCACCATGATGCCCGGATGGCGCTCGGCCAGGGCCGCGCGGACGGCCGCCTCGCGCGCGGCGGGGACCTCCAGGATGGCATGGCTGGAGCGGACCGTGAGGGGGATATCTTGCCCGGCGGCGGGCTCAAGATCGGCGGCAATGGCCGAGAAATCTGTCGAGACCTGCCCGCGAAGGGAAATCTTCACCGTCCCTTCTCGCCCTTCTCCATAGATGGCGAAGCCCGCACTGTCCGGGCCGCGGCCGGTCATTACTTCGAGCATGGACGCTAGCAGCGGCCCAAGCTGGGATTCCATTTTCGGATTTTTGATGAACAATCCGACGATGCCGCACATATGGGGCTCCGGGGTTCAAATTCTGTGTGAATGTTCTATACCCCCGGGCGGCGCGCCCTGTCAATCAACAAGAAAACAAATTTCCTGTCAGGAAATGTTCAAGCTGGACGAGGATCCGGCGCACGGCGGCCGGGACCGGGCCGGAGACCGTCGCTCCGGCTCACGGCGTGTTGCAGCGAGGCGACGAGAGCAAGGGATCGCCCTGGTCGCGTGCCTGCTCGGGCGATGCGGACGGAGTTGGGGCGCCCGAAGTCGGGGGCATCCGTGCAACAACGCGTCGCTTGATCACTGCTGGCCCGCGGTGCACTCGGTCATCACCCCGATGTGCCCGCCAAAGTCATTCAAAAGCGGTGGAGCGGGTTCGTTCGTCCATGTCGGGTGGGGAACCCACGAGCGTATCCAGCTCGGCAGCTCCGCTGCCGGCATCGGGCGACCAATGCCGTAGCCCTGGGCCAGATCGCAGCCGAGGTCGAGCAGTCGGGCGCCGTGCTCCACCGTCTCCACCCCTTCGGCGACGACGCTGCGCCTGAACACCCCGCTCAGGCCGATCACACCCTCGACGATGGCGATGTCCTCGGGATTGTCGAGCATGCCGCGCACGAAGGTCTGGTCGATCTTCAGCGTTTCCACCGGCAGCTGCTTCAGGTAGGCCAGGGACGAGTAGCCGGTCCCGAAGTCGTCCAGGGCGAAGCTGACCCCCATCTCCCGGCAGTCGCGGATGACGCGGGCGACGTGCTGGATGTCCTCGATCGCCGCCGTTTCCAGCACCTCCAGCTCCAGGCGATCCCGCGGCACGTCCGGCTGCGCCGCCAGATGCGCCCGCAGCCGTGCCACGAAGTCATGGCGCAGCAGATGACGGGCGGCGATGTTCACGCTGACCGTTAGGTCCAGGCCGGCCCTCAGCCAGGCCGCCAACTGGTCCAGGGCAGCGGCAATCACCCAGTCGCCGATGGCGACGATCTGGTCGCTGCTCTCCATGGCGGGGAGGAAGTCACCGGGCAGCAGCAGCCCGCGCTTCGGATGCCGCCAGCGAATCAGCGCCTCGGCGCCGAACACCCGACCGAGGCGCATGTTGACCTTCGGCTGGTAGTGCAGCTCGAATTCCTGGTTGTGCAGCGCGGCGCCAACGCTGGAGATGTGTTCCAGGTGGGCGCGGGTACGCCGGTCCTGCTCGGGGTCGAACAACTGGTAGCGGTTCTTGCCGGCCTGCTTGGCCAGGTACATCGCCTGGTCGGCGTGGCGGATCAGCGTGTCGCCATCCGCGCCGTCGATGGGGAAGACGGTGGCGCCCAGACTTGCGGAAAGCGTCCTCACCTGCCCGCCGACGGTGAGGGGGCGGCGCACAACATCCAGGATGCGCCGCAGCGCCGCGTCGCATTCCTCGATCCGGGAGAGGTCGAGCAGCAGCAGGACGAACTCGTCGCCACCGATGCGGGCCACCGTGTCCTTGCTGCGCAGGCAGTCCTTGAGGCGGTGGGCGATCTCCACCAGCACCTCGTCGCCGATGTCATGGCCGAGGTGATCGTTGATCGGCTTGAAACCATCGAGGTCGAGGTAGCACACCAGCATCATCGTGCCGTCGCGCCGCGTGCGGGCGATCGCCTCCTCCAGGTGGTCGGTCAGCAGGACCCGGTTGGGAACGCCGGTCAGGACGTCGAAGTGGGCCATTCGCTCCAGCTTGCGCTCGTGCTCCTTGGCGGTCGTGATGTCCTCGACGATGGACCAGATGCAGTGCCGCCCGTCGGCCCCGGTGACGCGGATCCCGTTGAGGCGCAACGGAACGAGGGTGCCGTCCGCGCGCCGGCATTCCTTCTCGTAGGGGCCATAGCGCCCGGTGCGCGCCAGAGCATCGAGCTGCCGGGCCTCGTCCGCTTCGTATTTCTTCGGAGTCAGCGTCCAGCAATCAAGCTGCTTCAACTCGTCGGCCGGGTAGCCGCAGATTTGCCGGAAGGCCTCGTTGAACTCGATGTAACGGCCGTCCATGTCGGTGAGCGCGATGCCGAGCGGCGACAACTCGAACAGGCCGCGCAGCTTGTCCTCGCTTTCCCGCCGACGCCTCTCCGCCGCCAGGCGTTCGCTGATGTCGATGCCCAACCCCACCAGGTAGACCGCGTCGTCGATGACGGTGCGGCGGCCGGTGAAATGATAGGCAATGCGGCGGCCGTCCTTCGTCAGCAGCGGCGCTTCGGCTTCGGCCTCCCCGTTTTCGAAGACCTTGCCGATCCGCTCCGCGATCAGCGCCTTGGCGTCCCCTTCGAAGAGGTCGAGCGCATTCAGCCGCCCCATCTCCTCCCCGGAGTACCGGGTGACCTCGCAAAAGGCGGGATTCCAGCGGGTGAAGCGGCCCTGCGTGTCGAGCACGTAGAAGATCCCCGGCAGGCTGCTGATGAGGTCGTCGGAGAACCGCTTCTCCTGCCGCAGGGCCGCCTCCACCCGCTGCTGCGCGGCGATCTCCAGCGACAGCAGGTGGTTCTTCTCCGACACCTCTTCGGTGCGCTGGCGCACACGCAACGCCAAGTCCTCATTGAACTGGCGCAGGTCCTTCTCCGCCTCCAACTGGCGAAGCCGCGTCAGGCCCTGCAGGCCCAGCATCTGGGCCAGGCCGACCAGGAAGGCCATGATGTCGGGCATCCGTTCGCGCGGGATGACCCGCACGCGGCGCACCGCCGTCAGGTACTCGTCTTCGGCGAAGCCGAACGCGACCGCCTGACGGCGGAAGAATCCCATATCCGGCGGTTCGTGGAACATCTGGCCGGTGAACATGTTGGCGACGTGCTCGCCATCGATGATCACGGGCGTGGCGTAGTCGACCAGGCCGTTGGGACAGGCGTAGCCGACGTAGGGCCCGTCGTGCAGGTGGCTGAGGATGTAGCGGTCGCTCTCCAGGCAGCGTGCGCAGGTGCCCGGGTTTGTCCGGTGAAAGCGCGTGCACACCGGCTCCCAGCCGACGGCGGTCAGCACCCGGCTGTCGTTGTCGATCAGCGCATGGTTGATACCGGTCGCCCGGTAGAGCGACTCCATGAGACGCTGCAAGCCGGCCAAGTCGATCAGCTCAGAGAGTTGATACCGCATGGTTCCCTTTCGCGCACCTGCCGACGAACCGTCTCCTATCTCCGATTCTCGACAGGGGGCATGCCCAGGCCATGGAAATAGCAACGGCCGGCGGTTTGCCTCCCGGCTTGACCGTTATTGTCGCGTAGGAACCGTAACTAGAAAGTTTACTATTCACACGCCGCGAAAGAGCGGCGAGGAGTATGGGACACGCTGGACCGGCCTCGCTCCGTCATGCTGGAGAGCACGGTAGAACGCCGGCATGTAGCGTGGTGCACTGACGCAAACATGGGATTCACATCGGACGTCGGGCATGCGCATCTGGCGGCATGGTCCAGACCATGGACGTCATCGTTGGACCGGAGGATCGCGCGGCGTGTCAAGTCCGTCACCGATCTCCAGGACGCCATCACCCGCTACGTCCGCGCCCACAACAAGGCGGCCAAGCCCTTCGTCTGGAGCAAGGCCGCTGACGACATCCTCGCCAAGCTCGACCGGCTGCCTGCACCGTCTGAATGAGTCAGTGCACAAGGTCCCCGTCCGGTGCCCCGCCGGCGTCTCTTGAACGCGATCCGCCGCGGCGCCGGGGATCGTCCCGGGCCACCGCTGACGGCGGCGGGGGCAGCCTCAGCGCCCGCCGCACGCCGCGCGATCGAATTACGTGCCCGGGCTGAGCACCAGGATGTCGCCCGCGCTGAGGGTGCGGACGTTGAGCGTGGCCAGCGTGACCGCCGCCCCGGCGCCGCTTCCGTCGGCGTCGAACGACAGCACGCCCGTGCGGGTGTTGAACACGAACATCGCGTTCGCCGAAGTCGGGTTGTCCAGCGCGAAGTGCTGCGCCGACAGCGTGCCCGCCGGGAGGCTGCCGAAGTTCGGCCCGGTCACGGCGATCGTGTCCACGCCGGCCTCGAAGTCGGCGATCACGTCGCCGCCCTCCTGCGGCGAACCGATGCGGAAGACGTCCGCGCCCAGGCCGCCGTGCAGCGTGTCGGCGCCCAGGTTGCCGTACAGCGTGTCATTGCCCTGGCCACCGAACAGCACGTCGTTGCCCTGCCCGCCGAACAGCGTGTCGGCGCCCAGGTTGCCGTACAGCACGTCGTCGGCCCGGTTGCCGTACAGCACGTCACCGTCCTGGCCACCGAACAGCGTGTCCAGGTCCTGCCCGCCGAACAGCGTGTCCATGCCCTGGTTGCCGTACAGCAGGTCGTCCTGCTGGTTGCCGTACAGCACGTCGTTGCCGATGCCGCCGGTCACCGTGTCGACGCCGCTGTCGCCCCAC
>DASPIO010000371.1:0-10691 GCA_035629155.1 Azospirillum sp.
AGGAAGGCGGAGCGTTCGGCCCCTACGTCGCCGTGGCGATGATCGAGGCCGCCGTCAACGCCGCGGTCGACGAGACCAGCCACGAGGACGTGGTCGACATGCTGCGCGACCTCGCCGCGCAGATCGAGGCCGACGCCGAAAGCGACGAAGAGTAACGGCGTCTACATTCCCTCCCCTGCCTCCGGCGGGGGCGTTGAGCCGGTGCCGAAGGCAACGAGCGCCGAAGGCGATCGTAGGCGAAACGCGGTCGCCCGACTTGCGGGCGACCGTGGAGGGACCCGCCGCCCTGCGGCGGGAGGGTGGGGGCATGACGTCCCCATGCGTTTGCGTGCGTGATTTTCCGGGTGTCGGCCCGTAAGGCTGTTGCCCCCACCCTTCCCGCCTATGGGGAGGGAGCGAAAAGCTCAATTCTCCAGCATACGCCGCAGCAGTTCGACGTCCTCAGCGAAGGCCGGGTCGGAGGCGCGCAGCTCCTCCACCTTGCGGACGGCGTGCATGACCGTGGTGTGATCGCGGCCGCCGAACTTGCGGCCGATCTCCGGCAGCGAGCGGGCGGTCAGTTGCTTGGCCAGGTACATGGCGACCTGGCGCGGGCGCGCCACGGCGCGGGCGCGGCGGGCCGAGTGCATGTCGGCCACGCGGATGTTGAAATGCTCCGCCACCCGCTTCTGGATCTCGTCGATCGTCACGCGGCGGTCGTTGGCGCGCAGCAGGTCGTGCAGCACCTCCTGCGTCGATTCGAGCGAGATCGAGCGGCCGACCAGCTCCGAATGCGCGACGATGCGGTTGAGCGCCCCCTCCAGCTCGCGAACGTTGGAGGTGATCTTGTGCGCCAGGAACTCCAGCACCTTGTGCGGGATGGCCGCACCCAGGCTGTCGGCTTTCTGCTGGAGGATGCCGAGTCGCAGCTCGTAGGTGGTGGGGTGGATGTCGGCCACCAGCCCCCAGCCCAGGCGCGAACGCAGCCGCTCCTCCATGCCTTCCAGGTCGCTGGGCGACTTGTCGGCGGAGATGATGACCTGCCGGTTCTGGTCCACCAGCGCGTTGAAGGTGTGGAAGAACTCCTCCTGCGTGGAGTCCTTGCCGCTGATGAACTGCACGTCGTCGATCATCAGCACGTCCACCGAACGGAACTGCTGTTTGAAGGCCATGGTGTCCTTGAAGCGCAGCGCGCGGATGAACTGGTACATGAACTTCTCGGCCGACAGATAGATCACCCGGCGCGAAGGGTCCTTCCGGCGGATCGCCCAGGCGATCGCGTGCATCAGGTGCGTCTTGCCCAGACCGACGCCGCCATAGAGGAACAGCGGGTTGAAGGTCACCGTGCTGGCCTCCGCCACGCGCTTGGCGGCGGCGTGCGCCAGCTCGTTCGGCTTGCCGACGACGAAGTTCTCGAAGGTGAAGCGCGGGTCGAGGGGGGCGGAGATGTTGTCGTCGCGTTCGTCCACCAGAGTGCCGGCGGCGATGGGCGACTCGTCGGACGAGCCGTAGGGGGGCGGCGCGCCCCACGGGTTGGCGGGGGCGGCGTGGACGATGGCCGGAGCCGCGGCGCCGGCGAGCGGGGCGGCCATGGAGACGGCGGGCGCCGGGCGGGGCATCGGTGACTCGTCGTTGTCCGGCGTCAGCGCGGGGGGCACTGACGAGGAGGCGACAATGACGTCGATGGATTGGACGTCCGGGTTCTCCCCCGACCAGAGGGCACGGATGCGGTCGACGTAGTGCGTGAGGACCCAGTCGCGCATGAACCGGGTGGGCACGACGATTCGCACCTCGCCCCCCTTCATGCCGGCCACGGCCAGCGGCTGCAGCCAGCTGCGGTACGCGATCTCGCCGACCTCGTCCTTGAGCCTGCCCCGGATGCGAGCCCATTGCTGATCCAAAGACGCGCCGACCGACATGCTCGTCAACTCCCGCTCCTCCTCGCCCCCGCGCGGCCAGCCCCGAAACGGGCCCCGGCGTCCCCCCGGCGCACCGGCAGCGGAGGTCCCTCCGCGCCGCACGGCCGGCCGGCCCGCGCCAACGTGCGGGTTCCGCGTTACCCCCTGCCCTAACATAAGCTGCGGCGTCCGGGAGCGATGCCCCCCAGAAGACTCCGCCCACGGTCCAGAAGACTCGCGGATTCGGATGCCCACCTTGACGACGCAGCTATCCCTTTGGCGAAGAATCGCTTCCCGCCAGCACCACGCCCAATTTTTGGAATGCCTACCTACCGGAACGCACGCGATACGAGTCTTTTCTGGTTCCCGCCACGGTATCGTCCCTGTGCGAGGAAAGGTTTGCGCTCGCCATCACAATATCGCTGCACCGTTCCTCACGTGGGATAAAGTCTAAACCGAGTGACGGAGCCGCTGCAACCGGGACAGAAGGCGAACGGGAAAAAAGCACAGATCGTGCTTGGCGATGCCCAAACTTTATCGGGTTTTTAATCAGACTATCTGCATATTACTGACGTCTATACAGAACGCAAAAAGCCGCGCTCCATGAGGGCGCGGCTTTTTGAAACCCTTGAAAGTCTCAGAGAGACTTGATGCGGGCCGACAGGCGCGACAGCTTGCGCGACACCGTGTTGGCATGCAGGACGCCCTTGCTGGCGCCGCGCATCAGCTCGGGCTGAGCTGCCTTGAAAGCCTCCTGCGCCTCGGCCTTGTTGCCGGAGTCGATGGCGGCCTCGACCTTCTTGACGAAGGTGCGGATACGGCTGACGCGCGCGCCGTTGACTTCGGTGCGGCGAGCAGTTTGACGGATGCGCTTTTCAGCGGACTTATGATTGGCCATAACGAACCTTACTTCGAGACCCCTGACCCAATGCGAGGGGGCCTTATACGCTTACACGATACCTGAGTCAAGGCACCGGCCTGCAGCTTTTCCACAGGCCGGCGACTGTCGACGACTCAGCGGTTCTTCCAGCTCGGCTGGCGCTTCTCGGCGAAGGCCGACATGCCCTCCTTCTGGTCCTCGGTGGCGAAGGTCGAGTGGAAGACCCGGCGCTCGAAGTGCACGCCTTCGGCCAGCGTGGTCTCATAGGCGGTGTTGACGCACTCCTTGGTCATCAGGACGATCGGGCGCGACAGGCCGGCGATCTTGGTGGCGACCTTGACGGCCTCCTCCACCAGCTCGGCCACCGGCACGACGCGGCTGACGAGGCCGACGCGCTCGGCTTCCGCGGCGTCCATCTGGCGGCCGGTCAGGCACATCTCCATGGCCTTCGACTTGCCGACGAAGCGGGTCAGGCGCTGCGTGCCGCCCGCACCCGGAATGGTGCCGATGGTGATCTCCGGCTGGCCGAATCGGGCGTTGTCCGCGGCCAGGATGAAGTCGCACATCATGGCCATCTCGCAGCCGCCGCCCAGCGCATAGCCGGCCACCGCCGCGATGACGGGCTTGCGGCACTTGGCCACCCGCTCCCACTTCGCGGTGATGAAGTTCTGCTTGTAGACGTCCATGTAGGAGAAGCCCTGCATCTCCTTGATGTCAGCGCCGGCGGCGAAGGCCTTCTCCGACCCGGTGATGACGATGGCGCCGATGGCGTCGTCGGCCTCGAAGGCGTCTAGCGCCTGGCCCATCTCGGTCACCAGCTGGTCGCACAGCGCGTTCAGCGCCTTCGGCCGGTTCAGCGTGATCAGGCCGACCGGGCCGCGGGTCTCGACGAGGATCATCTCATACGACATGGTTGCGCACTCTCCCGTAATGATGCACCGCCTCGGCGTGCGGCGTCCGTTGATGTTTGTCGTTCCGTTCGTCGTTCAGCCCGGCGTTCAGCGGGGCATGAGCACGAAGCGCACGGTGCCGTTCGCGAACTCCAGGCGCAGCTCCTCCGCCTCGCGCTGGAAACGGGTGTCGGCCGCGCGCTTCCAGCCGAGCTGGGGCAGCGTGCGGGCGTAGAAGTCCAGCACCGCCCTGCGCTCGACCCGGCCGTGCAGCACCGTCTCGACGATGCGGCCGGTGGGCTTGTCGAAGACCAGCGGCTCCTCGGCGGCGGGGGACAGGCCGGGCATGACCGGCACGTCGCCCATGCCGGCGACGAAGGCCGCCGTTTCCGCCGCCGCCGCGGGTGCGGAAACCACCCCGCCGGCCAGGGTGAAGCCGACAATGAGGAGGGCAGCGAGCGCCGCCCGTACGGTGGCCGATGGAGCCGTCGCCGATTGAGCCGTCGCCGATTGAGCCGTCATGGTCCTTCTCGTATATCAGCGTTGCCGCTGTGCACAATAGAAAGTCGAGCGCCCGGACTGGACGATCCGGCGCACGCCGCCGGTCTTCGCCACGTCGCATGTGCAGCCCGGACAGGGCTGCCCCTCGCGGTCGTAGACGGAGAACTGGTGCTGGAAGTACCCCAGCTCGCCCGACGCCTGCCGGTAGTCCTTGAGCGAGGAGCCGCCGGCGGCGATGGCGCGCGCCAGCACGTCCCGCACCGCCGTCGCCAGCCGCTCGGCCCTGGCGCCGGACACGGTCGCGGCCATGCGCTTCGGGCTGATGCGGGCCTGGAACAGCGCCTCCGACACGTAGATGTTGCCCAGGCCCGCGACGACGGTCTGGTCGAGCAGCGCCGCCTTGATCGGGCTCATGCGGCCGGCCAGCCGTTCGGCCAGCACCGGCCCGGAGAATGCGTTGCCCAGCGGTTCCGGCCCCAGCGTGCGCAGCAGCGGGTGCTCGCCCAACGCCGACTCGTCCGTCAGGTCCATCAGGCCGAACCGGCGCGCATCGTTGAAGGTGACGGTGGTGCCGTCGTCGGTCTCGAAGACCACATGGTCGTGCGCCGTCGGCTCGACGGATTCCCGCGTGATCATCATGCGGCCGGACATGCCGAGATGGGCGATCAGCACCGTGCCGTCGTCGAGGTGGACGAGGATGTACTTGGCCCGCCGCCGCACCGCCGATACGCGCCGGCCGGTCAGCCGCTCGCAGAACCTCGGCGGGAAGGGGAAGCGCAGGTCCGGCCGGCGCTGCACGACGCGCGCCAGCACCCGCCCCTCCAGGTGCGGCGCCAGACCACGGCAGACGGTCTCCACTTCGGGCAGCTCAGGCATGGGCCATACGGTGGAGCATGGCGCGCCGCGGTGCAAGGGGACCGTGCACGAGGGGTGCGATTCGACAGGCGCGCGGGGTTGCGCTGTGCCTGCATGCGCTATACCTGGAGGCGGCATGCCCCCGGAATCGGAAGCCGGGCAGAAGGCGAGCATCAACCTGTTGCTCGAACTCGTTCGGGAGCAGCAGGCGACCCAGCGCGAGCGTTCCGTCATGCTGCGCGCGTTGGACAATCGTCTCGACGGCATGATCGACGATATGGCCTGGGTCAAGGCGCGCATCGCCCACCTCCCCCAGCCGGCCGGATTTTGCGAGCTGCGCGGCCGGGTCGAGGAGATCAGACGCCGGCGGCCGCACGGATCCGGCCGAGTAATCCGCCCAGCAACCCTTCCCTGCGGCAACGCCCACGCTGGCGGAAGCCCAAGCCGCGCGCTATGTTCCGCGGCATGAGCGACTCCACTCCCCCCGACACGTCCGCACCGACCGGCCAGGAAGGCCAGTGGTTCGGCTTCCGCCCGGTCGACCCCGCCGCCAAGTCGGGGCTGGTGCGCGCCGTCTTCGACAGCGTCGCCGGCAAGTACGACCTGATGAACGACCTGATGTCGGGCGGCATCCACCGGCTGTGGAAGGACACGCTCATCGACATGGTCGCACCCAGGGCCGGCATGACGCTGCTGGACGTGGCGGGCGGCACCGGCGACATCGCCTTCCGTTTCCTCAATCGCGGGGGCGGCGGCGTGGTGGTGTGCGACATCACCGAATCGATGGTCCGCGTCGGGCGCGACCGCGCCATCGACCGCGGCATCCTGTCGGGCGTCGACTGGGTGGTGGGCGACGCCATGAAGCTGCCGGTCGCGGCGCGCACCATGGACGCCTACACCATCGGCTTCGGCCTGAGGAACGTCACCCACATCGACGAGGCGCTGGCCGAGGCGCGGCGCGTGTTGAAGCCGGGCGGGCGCTTCTTCTGCCTGGAGTTCAGCCACGTCGTGCTGCCGGTGCTGCGCGAGATCTACGACGTCTATTCCTTCAACGTGCTGCCCAAGCTGGGCCGCATGGTGGCGGGGGACGAGGAGTCCTACCGCTATCTGGTGGAGAGCATCCGCCGCTTCCCCGAACAGGGCGCCCTGGTCAAGCGCATCGAGGCGGCCGGCTTCGCCAGCGTGCGCGTGCGCAACCTGACCGGCGGCATCGCCGCCATCCATTCCGGCTGGCGGGTCTGAGCCCTTGTTCCGCACCGTCCGCAACCTCGTCCGCCTGACCGTCATCGCGCGCACCCTGGCGCGCCACAACGCGCTTCCCGACACCCTGGCGGACATCGCGCCCGGCTTCGCCTTCCTGTGGCGCCTCGTCGCCAACAAGCGGACGACGGGGCGCGTCGGCCAGCGGCTGGCGGCGGCGCTGGCGGAGCTGGGGCCGACCTTCATCAAGCTGGGCCAGCTTTTGTCCACCCGCTCCGACCTGGTGGGCGAGCGGACGGCGGCCGACCTGGCGGAGCTGCAGGACAAGCTGCCGCCCTTCCCCGGCACCCAGGCGCGCGCCATCGTCGAGGCGGAGCTGGGCGTCCCCATCGAATCGCTGTTCCTCGGCTTCGACGAGGTGCCGGTGGCCGCCGCCTCCATCGCCCAGGTGCACTTCGCCGTCACCACCGAGGGGCAGGAGGTCGCGGTCAAGGTGCTGCGCCCCGGCATCGAGCGGGCGTTCTCGCGCGACATCGACCTGTTCTACTGGCTGGCGGAGTGGGCGCAGTACGTCCTGCCGAAGCTGAAGCGCCTGCGCCCGGTCGAGGTGGTGGACATCTTCGCCCGCACCTCGCGCCTGGAGATGGACCTGCGGATGGAGGCCTCCGCCGCCTCCGAGCTGGCGCACAACTTCGACGGCGACGCCACCTTCCAGATCCCGCGCGTGAACTGGGACCGCACGGCGCAGCGCGTGCTGACGCTGGAGCGCATCCGCGGCTTCAAGGTCGACGAGTACGAACGCATCTTCGACGCCGGCTTCGACCGCGACGAGATCCTGGCCAAGGCGTCGGCGTCGTTCTTCAACCAGGTGTTCCGCGACGGCTTCTTCCACGCCGACCTGCACCCCGGCAACCTGTTCGTGGTCGAGGGCGGCAACATCGCCGCCGTGGACTTCGGCATCATGGGCCGGCTGGACCGGGCGACGCGCTACTACCTCGCCGACATGCTCATCGGCTTCCTGAGCGGCGACTACCGGCGGGTGGCGCTGGTGCACTTCCAGGCCGGCTACGTGCCCGCGCACCAGTCGATCGAGCTGTTCACCCAGGCCTGCCGCGCCATCGGCGAGCCGCTGCAGAACAAGCCGCTGAACGAAATCTCCGTCGGCCGGCTGCTGGCGCAGCTCTTCGCCGTGACCGAGCAGTTCGAGATGGAGACGCAGCCGCAGTTGCTGCTGCTGCAAAAGAGCATGCTGACGGCCGAGGGCGTCGGCCGCATTCTGAACCCCAACATCAACATGTGGGAGCTGGCACGTCCGCTGATCGAGGAGTGGATGCGCGAGAACCGCGGCCCCGAGGCGCAGATCATCGACGACGTGGAGGCCATGGTGCGCACCGTCCGCCGCCTGCCACCGCTGGTCCGCGAGGCCGAGCGCGTCGCCGCACAGATCGCCGAAGGCGGGCTGAAGCTGCACCCGACGACCGTGCGCTTCATGCTCGACGCCTGGATGCGGCGACGCAAGACCGACCAGCTTGCGCTGTGGGCCATCGTGGCGCTGCTGGCCTTCATCGCCGTGCGGGTGGTCGGATAACGGCTGGCGCGCACAAGACAAGGAAGATCTCTTCCTCGTCCGGATGGTTAAAGACAAGAACACCGGCTTTGAAAAGGCACCGCCCCGCGTCCGCACGCGTGTGCGCCGCCATGACCGGATGTATTTCGAGCACCGTTCAGTTCAATATTTTTTCAACTTATGCGGGGCCTGTCGAATTTCCGTCGAAATTCGATCGCATCTCGGTGTTTGAGTAACTCAAGCATTTCTTGCAATTTCCGGCGCGATCGGGCCGACCCGCTGATGTGTTGCGCCACACCGCGGCCGTTGCCGCGCACGCGCCTCTCATCGGCGTCAGCCCTCATCCCAACACGTTCTGGCGTCGCCGGTTCAGTATTTGAAACAGAGGGTTCGGGTTATGGCGGGCACATTCCGGTATCAGCTTGAGGCGGATTACACCACCGGCGACGGCGACATCAAGATCGTCCGGGCGACGCCCAGCGTGAATGCCTTTCTAAAGGATCATTACAGCAGCTCCGACACCGTCGACCTCAAATATTTTAGCGGGTCTTTCTCGGTCAAGTTGCCTGGGCAAGGCTCCTACTGGACCGTCTTCGAGAGCAACGGCACGTTGTCCTTGCCAAGCTACACCGGCTTCCTGATCGACTGGTCGGGCAACAGCGGCTCGCTGCTGCTCAGCACGGGCAGCAAGGCCGACTCCCTGCACGGTGGCACGGCGGACGACTCCATCTTCGGCGGCGACGGCAACGACACCATCTTCGGCGATGCGGGCAACGACACGCTGTCGGGGGCCGGCGCCAATGACCTGATCTACGGCGGTGCCGGCAACGACACCATCGACGCCTACTCCGGCAACGACACGCTGACCGGCGGCGACGGCAACGACGTCTTCAAGTACGCTGCCACGCTGTATCCCGAACATGCGGCCGGCGACACGATCACCGACTTTTCTCTCGGCGACACCCTCATCCTGGTGGGCGACTACTCCAGCCTGAACGGCCAAGCCGCCGGCAACATCACCATCGGCACCCACGGCACGCTGACGCTGACCGGGGTCGCCGACAATTTCAGCGCCACCTACAACAGCGGCACCGGACTGAGCACCATCACGCTCACCGAGGGCCCCGCCGCGCCGACCGGGCTGGACCTGACCGACGCCTCGGACAGCGGTTCGTCCAACACCGACAACATCACCCGCGTCACGGCGCCGGTCATCACCGGCACGGCGGGCGCCTCGGCCACCGTCACCCTGTACGACGGCGACGGCACGACGGGGCTGGGCACGGCGGCGGCCGACGCGACCACCGGCGCCTGGACCATCACCAGCGCGTCGCTGAGCGACGGCGCGCACACGCTGACCGCCAAGGCGGTCAGCGGGGGTGCCACCTCGTCCGCCTCGACGGCGCTGACGGTGACCATCGACGCGACGGCCCCGACGCTGTCCTCCGCCGTGGTGGATGGCACGACGCTGACGCTGACCTACGGCGAGGCGCTGAACGGCTCCGCCGACCCGGCCGCCTCGGCCTACACGGTGACCGTCAACGGCACGCCGGTGGCGGTTTCGGCGGCGGACGCCAACGGCTCCACGGTGACGGTGACGCTGGGCTCGGCGGTGACGTACGGGCAGACGGTGACGCTGGGCTACGCCGTGCCCGGCAGCAACGCGCTGGAGGACACCACCGGCAATGCCGCCGCCGCGCTCAGCGGCCAAGTGGTGACCAACGCCACGCCGAACAACCCCAGCTTCACCTTCGTCGCCAACAGCGCCTTCGGCCTGGGCGACGGCGCCCCGGCGCTGGCCGACCTGGACGGCGACGGCGACCTCGACGCGCTGGTCGGCCTTCAGGGCGGCGACGTGCTGTTCTACCGCAACACCGGCAGCAGCACCGCACCGAGCTTCTCGCTGGCCGGCACCAACGCCCTGGGGCTTGCCAACGTCGGTCAGTACGCCGCGCCGGATCTGGTGGACCTGGACGGCGACGGCCTGACCGACGCCATCATCGGCAACATGGCAAGCGACCGGCTGTTCTACCGCAACACCGGCACCGCGACGGCGCCGACCTTCTCGCTGACCGGCACCAACCCCTTCGGGCTCAGCGGCGGCGTCGGCGGCGCGCTGCCCGAGTTCGTGGACATCGACGGCGACGGCGACCTCGATGCCTTCAGGGGCAACGCGGAAGGCGCAACCATCTTCCACCGGAACACCGGCACCGCCACCGCGCCGACCTATTCGCTGGAAGCCACCAATCCCTTCGGGCTCGCCGGCGTCTCCATGGTGGCGGCGCCGGAGTTCGCCGACGTGGACGGCGACGGCGACCTCGACGCCGTCATCGGTTCGCGCAACGCGGTCGGGCCTCTTTTCGCCGGCCGGACCGTGCTCTTCCGCAACACCGGCACCACCAGCGCCCCGACCTTCTCGCTGATCGGCACCAACCCGTTCGGGCTGGCGGATGTCGGCGGCGACGCCATGCCCGAGTTGGCGGACATCGACGGCGACGGCGACATCGACGCCTTCATCGGCAGCTTCACCGGCTCCACGGCGTACTTCCGCAACGGCGACGCGCCGCCGGTCACTCCGCCGTCCGGCGGCGGCGGTGACAGCGGCGGCGGTTCGGGCGGCACCACCACGCAGACGGTGGACGGCGTGACCATCCAGCAGACGACGCAGACCAACACCGACGGCACGACGACCGAAGTGCTGACCGTTCCCATCGTCACCACCGGCCGGCAGGAGCAGGACCCGACCTCCACCAACGCCGACATCCCGCTGGTGCGGGACGCCGCCACCGGCCGGACGGTGCTGGAGGCGCAGGTGCCGGTCGGCGTCGGGCTCCAGGTGCAGAGCACGACGACCACCGCCAGCGGCGTGGCCGGGCTGATCCGCGCCATCCAGACCCGCACGCAGGACCGCCCCGGCGACC
>DASPIO010000372.1:0-15202 GCA_035629155.1 Azospirillum sp.
CGTGCCGGCGGCGATCAGCTTGTAGACGAACACCGGCTTGTCCTGGCCGATGCGGTAGGCGCGGTCGGTCGCCTGGTCCTCGGCCGCCGGGTTCCACCAGGGGTCGTAGTGGATCACCGTGTCGGCCGCCGTCAGGTTCAGCCCACGCCCGCCGGCCTTCAGGCTGATCAGGAACACCGGCACCTCGCCGCGCTGGAAGCGCGCCACCGGCTCCGCCCGGTCCAGCGTGCGGCCGGTCAGTTCCACGTACGCGATGCCGGCCGCCTCCAGCTCCACCTTGATGAGGTCGAGCATGCTGGTGAATTGCGAGAACACCAGCACCCGCCGCCCCTCCGGCACCATCTCGCCCAGCATGGCGATCAGGCTGTCCAGCTTGGCGCTTTTCGCCCCCCGCCCGGCCCCGGCGGCCTTCATCAGGCGCGGGTCGCAGCACACCTGCCGCAGTTTCAGCAGCGCGTCGATGACGGTGATGGCGTTGCGCGACAGGCCGCTGGCGGCGATGGCCGCGCGCACCTTCTCGTGCACCGACAGGCGTATGGTCTCATAGAGGTCGCGCTGACCGGGATCGAGGTCGATGCGGCGCACCACCTCCGTCTTCGGCGGCAGCTCCTTGGCGACGTCGGCCTTGGTCCGGCGCAGCAGAAAGGGGCTGATGCGGCGCATCAGCAGATTGGCGCGGGTGGCGTCGCCGCGTTTCTCGATGGGCGTGCGGAAGCGCTTCTGGAACGTCTTGCGGTCACCCAGCAGGCCCGGCATCAGGAAGGCGAACTGGCTCCACAGCTCGCCCAGGTTGTTCTCCACCGGCGTGCCGGACAGGCAGAGCCGGTGGCGGGCCTGGAGCTGGCACACCGCGCGCGTCGCCTTGCCGTCCGGGTTCTTGATCGCCTGCGCCTCGTCCAGCACCAGCAGGTGCCAGGGCATCGGCTTCATCAGCTCGACGTCGCGGGCGATGACGCCGTAGGTGGTGACGACGATGTGCGCCTTCTCCACCTCGCCGCGCTTCTCGTGCCGGTCCAGCCCGTGCAGCACCAGCACGCGCAGGTGCGGCACGAAGCGCCGCGCCTCGTCCACCCAGTTGGGCACGAGGCTGGTCGGCACCACCACGAGGCACGGGTCGGTCAGCCGCCCCTCCGCGTGCTCCACCGCCACGTGGGCCAGCGTCTGCGCCGTCTTGCCCAGGCCCATGTCGTCGGCCAGGATGCCGGCCACGCCACCGGCCCGCATCCCCTGCAGCCACGCCACGCCGGACCGCTGGTAGTCGCGCAGCTCTGCCTTGAAGGAGGACGGGATGGCGACCTCGGGCAGCGCCTCGCTGTCGCGCAAGCGGTTGAGGAAGGCGTCGATCTGCGCCGTCTCGCCCAGGCGCCGCGCGATCAGGTCGTCGATGTCCAACAGCGTGTCGGCCTCGCCGATCGGCACCTCGATGCGGTCGTCGACGCGCCGCGCGCCGTCCAGCATGGCCTCCAGCACGCTCAGCAGCCGCTCCACCCGGTCGGCGGGCAGGGCCAGCACGCTGCCGTCGTCCAGCACGATGTGGGCGCGCCCGTCGATGACGCGCGCCGCCGCCATGCCGCCGCGGTCCACCAGCTTCGCCAGGATGGGCAGCAGCGGCCGGCGCTCCCCGTCGATCTCGACGCCGACGTCCAGGTCGAACCAGCCGTCGCCGGCATCGCGCACGGCGACCTCCACGGCGCTGCCCGGCTCGACGATGCGGGTGCCGAAATCCGTCCCCACCTCGACCGTCCAGCCCGCGGCCCGCCACGCCGGCACGTGGGTGGACAGCACGTCCTGCCAGCGCTCCGCCGCGTCGCGCCCGGTGAACCAGTGCACGCGCGTGGCGCGCGCGTCGATGACGCCCTTCGCCGGCTCGATGCGCCCCTGCCCGAAGCCGAGCTGCGCCAGCCGCTGCATGGCCGCCTGCTCGGCCGCCTTGTCGCGGCGCACGAAAGTAACGGTGCCGTCGGTGTCTTCGGTGCGGGCGAACTGGCGCTGGTCGTCCGGCTCGATCTCCGCCGGCACATCGGGCTCGCCGTAGTCGAAGGCGAGGCGCAGCACGTCGACCAGCCCGTCCGACGGCGTCACCACGCGGCCCAGCCGCACCACGACCACCGGTGTGCGCTCCATGATCGCCGCCGTGTCGGAGGCGCGCGGCTGCATCAGCGACTGGTTGGGCGGCAGCGCGCGCAGCGGCTCGCGCCGGGGCGGCGTGGCGGGTGCGGCGGCGACCACCGGCTTGCGCGCCTCGACGATCTGCATCTCGGTCGGGCAGATCTGCCCGGCGCCGGGATCGACGCACCACCAGCCGGAGCCGCGGATCAGCGCGCCGCCCTCCGGCATGCCGGTGGGGCGCAGCTTGCGCGTCGTCGGGTCACGGAAGGCGCGCAGCGTGCGCCGTGGCCCCTCGGCCAGCGACGCCCCGCTGTGCCAGCGCAGCCGGCCGGTGTCCAGCAGCCGGTGCAGGACGCGGTCCACCGCCTCCGCCCGGCCCTTCGGCACGGGCGAGCGGATGACCCCGCCGGCCCCCAGCAGACGGGCGACCGCCCGGTCCGCCTCGCCGGCCGCATCGCGCGCGGCGCGGGCGATGACCTCGCGCGGGGTCGCCGGTTCCGGATCGCCGCCAGCGGTGGGGATCAGGCAGGCGGACACGTACAGCGCCACGTCGTCGCGCCCGGGCTCCAGCGTCCAGTGGGCGAGGAGGACGGGGTCGGGTTTGGGGGCTTGGAGCGTCGGCGAGGGTGACGGTCTAGGGCGCGCGAACAGCCCCTCTCCCGCAGGGGGAGAGGGGGGCTTTTCTCCTTCCATCAGATCCAGCAGCGACGTGCGCCGCCACTCCGGGCGGGTGTCCAGCGCCAGCATCGCCGCCGCCGCCATGTGCGCGCAGGCCAGGCGCCCGCAGGTGCAGCGGCGGTCGAAGCTGATGCGCCGGCCGCGCTGCACCGGCACTACTGTCACCGCCAGCTCGCGGCCGAGATCGGTCACTATCGCCTCGATCCGAGTCGCCGCCTCGCGCAGCCGCACGGCGCCGGTCAGCACCAGCGTGCGGCCGCGCTGCACCGTCTTCAGGTCGAAGACGCGCGCCAGATCCTCCTGCGCGAACGGCACGCAGGCCGGCGCCGCGGCACCGAACAGATCCTCCGAAGGCATGGACATGGGACGGGTTTGACGCGCTGCGGAAAAGGGGGCCGGACCATAGCAGGGTTTGGCCGCCCTGCGTCAACGATCTGCAGGGTGTAAACGTTCTTGCTCTGTTCGTGTTGGTGCCCTATCCTCGGGTGCCATGGCGACGTTGATCATCACCGAGAAATCCAGCCAGGCGAAGGACCTGCGCGCCGCGCTCGGCTCCCGCTTCGGTCAGATCCTGCCGGCCGAGGGGCACCTGCTGCGCCTCGCCGAGCCGGAGGAGGTGGACCCCGCGTGGAAGCGCTGGGCGCCCACGCTGCTGAAGCCCGACGGGCTGTACCCCACGCGCGTCGACACCTACGGCAACAAGCCGGCCAAGTTCAAGGCCATCGCCGCCGCGCTCAAGGGCTGCGACGAGGTGATCCTCGCCACCGACTGCGACCGCGAGGGGCAACTGATCGGCCAGGAGATCCTGGAGCACGTGGGCTTCCGCGGCCGGGTCAGGCGCGCCCTGTTCACCGCGCAGGACCCCAAGACCATCCGCCAGGCCTTCGACGCGCTGAAGCCGAATGCCGAGATGCGGCCCTTGTACGAGGCGGCGGTGGCGCGCCAGCAAGCCGACCAGATCTTCAACCTGTCGCTGACCCGCACCGCCACCACGCAGTTGCGCGCGCCTGGTGCCCGCGGCGTCATCGGCATCGGCCGGGTGAAGACGCCGACGCTCGCCATCGTCTGCCTGCGCGAGATCGAGATCCGCGACTTCAAGCCGGAAGATTATTTTGAGGTCGTCGCCACCGCGACCGTCGCCGCCGGCACCTTCCTGATGCGCCACGCCCCGCCGCCCAAGCTGCGCATCAAGGAGCGCGCGCGGGCCGAGACGGTGGCCGCCGCCGCATCCGGGCACAAAGGCCCGCTGGCCGTGAAGGTGGAGGAGCGGCGGCAGGCGCCGCCGAAGCTGTTCGACCTGCCGGCCTTGCAGAAGACCTGCGGCCAGCGCTGGGGCTGGACCGCCGACCGGACGCTGGAGGTCGCGCAGGCGCTGTACGACGGCGAGGGCAAGAAGCTCATCACCTACCCCCGCGCCGAGGCGCGCTATTTGTCGGAGAACCAGATTGCCGACGTGCCGGCCCTGGTCGGCGCGCTGACCCGGCTGCGCGGATTCGCCCACCTGGAGATATGCGCGCCCGTCATCCGCCGCGGCAAGTCCGGCCACTTCTGCGACAAGGCGCTGGAGGGCGTGTCGCACCACGCCGTCGTGCCCAACGTCAACGTGATGGACGACCTGGAGAACCGGCTGGCGCGGCTGAGCGAGGACGAGAAGCGCCTGTTCGCGCTGATCTGCCGCTCCTACCTCGCCGCTGTGATGCCGGACTTCGAGTACCGCCAGACCACCGCGACCATGACTGTCGACGTGCCCGGTGGTGCGGCGGCCGAGTTCCGCGCCACCGGCCGCATTCCGCTGCGCCTGGGCTGGCGGGCGGTCTACACCGCCGCCGAGCAGCAGGACGCCCCGGCTGACGAGGCCGAGCAGGACCTGCCGCCGCTGGTGGACGGCGAGACGGCCACGCTGTCCGACCCGAAGGTGGAGGCCAAGCGCACGCAGCCGCCGCCGCGCTACAACGAGGGCACGCTGATCGACGCCATGCAGAACGCCTGGCGCTTCGTCGAGGACCCGGCGCTCCGCGAACGGCTGAAGGACGCCAAGGGCATCGGCACGCCGGCCACGCGGGCCGAGGTGATCAAGGGCCTGAAGCGGCAGAACCTGCTGGCCGCGCAAGGCAAGCTGGTGGTGCCGACACCGGCCGGCCTGTCGCTGTTCGAGCTGCTGCGCGCCGCCGCCCCACCGCTGGTCGATCCCGGCACGACGGCGGTGTGGGAGATGCGCCTGGACGAGGTGGTGACCGGCCGCGCCGACTTCCGCACCGTCATCGATGGCATCGCCGACGAGGCGCAACGCCTGATCGGCGCGCTCCAGGGCCGTTCCGGCGCCGTCATCGACGTCGGTGGCAGCGGGGGACCTGCCTTCAAGGGGAGCATCAAGGGCAAGCCCAAGGGGCGGGGCACCGGCGTGCGCCGCAAGCGCGCCGCGCCAGCGGATGGCGCCGATGGAGCAACGAAGGCGATTGCCAAACCGTCCACCAAGCCGCGCCGTCCGCGCAAGGCCCCCGCACCGGCGCCCACGCCGGCTATTGCCACGCCGGTCCCCGCACCGTCCACCGCGCCGGCCGCTCCCGCCGAACCCCGGCGCGGAGCGCCGACCGAGCGCATGATGGCCTTCGCCCGCGACCTCGCCCAGCGCAAGCGCGTGGCGCTGCCGCCGGAGGCCGAACGCGACTTCGACGCTTGCCGCCAGTTCCTCCAGCTGCACGGCGGCGCCCTGCGCGGCGAGCGTCCGGGCGGGACAGCGTCAGCGTAGCGGTGCTATGGTCGGCGCACGTTCGCCTGCATACACGAGACCCGCCATGCCGCGCCCGTCCGCCCTCGCCCTCGTAATTGTCCTGTCGTCCGCAACCCTGCCGGCGTCCGCGGCCGAGCCGCAGCCCGCCTGCGCGCCGACGGTGTCGGCGGCGCTCACCCTGTGGGACAGCAGCATGGCGGCGGCCGAGCGGCTGGGCGGCCGCGCCGTGACCCTGGCGCGCGAGAAGGGGCGGGAACTGATCCTGCCGCTGCTGGGCGTCGATCCGAAGAGCGTGGCCGAGCAACCCGGCGCCGCCGACGACGTGGCGCGCGAGGTGGAGGCGAGCCGTGCCGACCCCGAGCGCCGCGCCGCGCTCTGCGCCGCCATCACCCGCGCGGTGGAGGAGGCGAAGGACAAGGCCGGCGCCGGCCTGGACGCCCTGCGCCGCGCCGTGGACGGCCTGCGTCCGGCGCAGCAGGAGCCTGTGAAGGCGCCGGGCAACCTGATCAAGACCTGAGCGGCCTCACACCACGTACATCGCCACCATCTCGGCCACGCACACCGGGCGGCTGCCGCCGTCCAGCTCCACGGTGGCCTCGGTGGTGACGAGGAAGCGGTTGTCGCCCTGCGGTTCGACCGACGTCAGGCGGAAGGTGGCGCGCACGCGGCTGCCGGCCGGGACCGGGCCGGGGAAGCGCACGCGGTTCAGGCCGTAGTTCAGCCGTGCGGCGATGCCATCGACCGTCACCACCTGCGCGCTCAGCATCGGCAGCAGCGACAGCGTCAGGTAGCCGTGGGCGATGGTCGTGCGGTAGGGGGATTCGCGCTCGCACCGTTCCGGGTCCACGTGGATCCACTGCTGGTCGCCGGTGGCGTCGGCGAAGGCCTGGATGCGCTCCTGCTCGACGCTGACCCAGTCGCTGACGCCCAGAATGGTGCCGACACGCTCCTGAAGGGCGGGGATTCCGGCGATGCGGTTCACGCGTTCCACTCCTTGTTCTGCAATTCCCGCCACTGCAGCTTGCCGGTGGCCGAGCGGGGCAGGGAGTCGACGATCTCGACCGCCGACGGGCACTTGTAGGCGGCCATGTTCTCCCGGCACCACGCGATGATCTCGGCTCCGCTCACCGCGTCGCACTGGCCCTCGCGCAGGACGACGAAAGCCTTCACCGTCTCGCCGCGACGCGCGTCGGGGGCGGCCACGACGCACACCTCGGAAATGGCCGGATGGCGGTGCATCAGTCCCTCCACCTCCGTCGGCCACACCTTGAAGCCGGAGGCGTTGATCATCCGCTTCACGCGATCGACGATGAAGAAATAGCCGTCCTCGTCATAATAGCCGAGGTCGCCGGTGCGGAAGAAGCGCTTGCCGTCCATCTCCAGGAACGCCGCTTCGGTGCCCTTGGGGTCGTTCCAGTAGCCCTTGAAGACCTGCGGGCCGTGGATGATAATTTCGCCCACCTCGCCGGGGCCCAGTTCGCGGCCGTCGTCGACGCTGATGATGCGGCTGTCCACGTCGAAGACGGGGATGCCCAGGCACTGGCGCTTCGGCCGGTCGACGGGATTGATGTGCGTGGCGGCGATCGTCTCCGACAGGCCGTAGCCCTCGATGTAATCCAGCCCCGTCAGCTCGCGCAGCTTGTTGGCGACCGGTTCCGGCATGGAGGCACCGCCGCCGCCGATGAACTGCAGGCTGCTCAGGTCGTACCTGGCGATTTCCGGGTCGTTGACGAGGTCGATGGCCATGGTGCTGATGTTGCGCCAGCGCGCGACGCGGTAGCGCTGGATCAGCTCGGCCGCGATGCGGCGGTCCCAGCGCGGCAGGATCACCATGGTGGCGCCCACGTAGATCGGCGCGTTCATGGAGTTCTGCATGCCGGTCACGTGGAACAGCGGCAGCGTCACCAGATTGACGGAATCGGTGGGCGAGGGGTTCCAGGCCAGCCCGCCGACCAGCGTCGTCATCACCGTGCGGTGGGTGTGCATGCACCCCTTCGGGTTCCCCGTGGTGCCGGAGCTGTAGGGGAACACGGCAAGGTCGTCCGGGCCGGCCGTCGCCGGGCTCGCCATCTCACCGGCCTGCAGCGCCGCGCGCCACGTTACGGCGGCGGCGGTGCCGAAGTCCGTGCGGGTCGGTGCCTTCACGGCGTCGGGGACCGGCAGGTCGAAGCTGGGATCGGCGTATTCGCCATAGCTCGCCACCACCGCGTGTTCCAGGCCCGTGGAACCGAGCAGCGGCTCGATCACCGGGAACAACTCCTGCCCCAGGAGGGCAACGCGGGCACCGGTGTCGGTGACCAGATGCTGCATCTCGGCGGTGCGGTTCATCGGGTTGACCGGGATGACCACCGCGTCGGCGCGCAGGATGGCGTAGTAGCCGACCATGAACTGCGGGCTGTTCTGCATGTACAGCAGCACCCGCTCGCCCTTCGTCACGCCAAGGCGGCGCTGCAGCCAGCCGGCCAGCCGTTCCACCTGATCGTGGAATTCGGCGTAGCTCAGCGACCGGCCGCAATGGATGATGGCCCTTCGTTTCGGGTAGCGCTGCGCCGTGACCATCAGGTTGAACGGCAGGTTCGTCTCGGGGATGGTCAGATGGCGCGGCACGTTGCGCGGCCAGACCTTGAAGTGACGATCGAACATTCCTGCCCTGTCCTCCCTCGGGGCGGTTCTGTGCCGCCGCTTTCCCGTGTCTCGCTTGGCCCTGGTGCGGCACTCTGGCATGCCGTCCCGCGGGCGTCAACATTATCGGAATAATATTCCGCAATACGAAATCAGGCTTACCGGTAGCTCAGCAAACCCTCTCCGCCCGCCAGCCGCAGGTGCGACACCCCGTTGAACCCGGCCAGCGAGAAGCCCGACCGGCCGTAGTGGATCTCGCTGACGGAGGCGTTCATCACCCGCCAGCTCAACGCTACCGCGCGTTCGGCGGGCAGGCCCAGCACCTCGCCCACCGCCGTGCCGATGACGCCGCCCGACGTGAAGGCCGCCACCACGTCGTCCTTGCCGCGCCCGGCCACCGCCGCCTCCATCCCGGCGCGCACGCGCGCGCGGAACGCCGCCCAGGTCTCCTCCACCTCCGCCTCCTCGCCGGCCGTCCACAGGTCCATGACGGCGGCCAAGGCCGTCTGGAACAGCCGTCGGTCGCCACGCAACGCCTCGCCCGCTGCGGCGATCTCCGGATGGCGGGCGGCGACGGCCGGCAGGTAGGCGGTGAACAGCGTGTCGCTGGGGTACTCGTCGAACGCCGCGTCGGTCGCCAGCGGAACGGTGCAGCCCGCCGCGTCGAACGCGTGGCGGGCCGTGTCCACCTGACGGCGCAGCCGGCCGCTCACTGCCGCGTGCGGCAGCCGTCCCTCACGCGCCAGATGCACGCCCAGCGCGCGCGACTGCTCGATCCCCTGGTCGCAGAGCCGGTCGTAATCATCGGTGCCAAAGGAGGCCTTGCCGTGCCGGATCAGGAGGAGGGTGGTCATGCGCCGTGCCTGCGTGGTGAGCCGATGGGCGCCACTGTGGCACGCGATCCGGCGCCGGGCAACCTCATGAAATCAAGTACCGCAATGCGGAATTTGCCGATGTGAAATCAAGTTCCGCATCTTGACAGCGCGGGCGCGCTGCTGAAATCCTCCGCTCCGGCCGGCGCTCGCCGCCGCCGCAATGAAACGAAGGCACGGCATGTCGATGGCACCGGGCGCGTACGACGCGCTGTTTCCCTACCAGCGGCTTCTGGGCTTCCGCGTGCTGGGGTGGGAGGATGACGAGATCCTGCTGGGCCTGGATGCCGCCGACCGGCACCTGGACGGCGCCGGGCTGGTGGACTGCGGCGTGCAGGCGTCGCTGCTCGACGCCGCCACCGGGCTTGCCGGCTGCTTGTGCCGGGTTCCCGGCAACATGCGCCGCGTCGTCACGCTGAACCTCGCCACGCAGTTCCTCGCCCCGGCCGATCCGGCGCCCCTGCGGGCGAGCGGCCGGATCACCCACCGCGACGGCAAGATCCTGCTGGCGGAGGGCCTGCTGCACGGCCGCGACGGCCGCCTCGTGGCCAGCGCCACCGCCCGGCTGCGCTATGTCGCCGGCAGCGAGGACCCGGCGGGGCACCCCGAGGCAGACGTGCAGATGGGGTGAGTGGCGGCGCGAGAAAACAATAACACGGATGCACACAGACGCCGGCGGGGCCGGCACACGGATGCACACGGATTGAGATTTATCCGTGTGCATCCGTGGTCAAAACAAGCTCCGTTACCTCCCGATGTCCAGCACCACGCGGCCGCGGATCTGGCCGGCGAGGATCCTGGCACCCAGGTCCGGCAGGTCGGAGAAGGGGTGCACCTCGTACATCGCCTTCAGCTTCTCCTTGTCCAGGTCGCGGGCGAGGCGCGCCCAAGCGGCGTCGCGCTTGGCGGCCGGGGCCATCACGGAGTCGATGCCCAGCAGGGTGACGCTGCGCAGGATGTGCGGCAGCACCGTGCCCGGCAGGTCGGCGCTGCCGGCCAGCCCGCAGGCGGCGATGGCGCCGCCCCACACGGTCTGCGACAGGGCGTTGACCAGCGTGATGCCACCCACCGAATCGACGCCGCCGGCCCAGCGCTCCTTCTGGAGCGGCGGGCCCTTCTCCAGCAAGGCGGCGCGGTCGATGAAGGCGGTGGCGCCCAGGCCGGTGAGGTATTCGTGCGTCTCCGGCCGCCCGGTGGAGGCGGTGACCGGGTAGCCGCGCTTGGACAGCAGCGCCACGGCGACCGATCCGACGCCGCCCGCCGCCCCGGTGACCAGCACCTCCTTGGCGCCCGGCTTGCCGGCGGGCTCGATGACGCCCCATTTCTCCAGCGCCTCGACGCACAGCGCCGCCGTGTAGCCGGCGGTGCCGATGCCCATGGCTTCCTCCGGCGTGAAGGCGTCGGGCAGGCGGGTCAGCCACTCCGGCTTCAGGCGCTGGAAACGGCTGTAGCCGCCCCACTGCGTCTCCGACAGGCCCCAGCCGTTGACGATGACCTTGTCGCCCGGTTTCCAGTCCGGCGAGCGCGACTCGACCACCGTGCCGGCGAGGTCGATGCCGCCGACCATGGGCAGCTTGCGCGCGATGCGGCCCTTGCCGATGACGGCCAGCCCGTCCTTGTAGTTCACGGTGGAATAGGCGACCTCGACCAGCACGTCGTGGTCGGGCAGGTCGGCTTGGGTGATCTGCTTGAAGCCGCCCTTGGGCTTGCCCTCGGCATCCTCAATCACGAAGGCGGTGAAGCTGTCGGCCATGGCGGTTTTGTCCTCCCCTTATCGGTTCGCCGGTTGGGGAGGAACTATGCCACGCGTGTGCGCCGCGGCAAGCGTCGGCGGGACGGCAAGGTGCCGCGTTCGGTTTTCGGTCTGGGCCTCAACCCAACCCACGTGGGACGTTCCCGTAGGTTGGGTTGAGCTTGGCGAAAACCCAACGATCGGACCGACGCGGTCAGAACGCCACGCGGGCCTGCAGGCCGATCAGGTCGACGTGGTTCTTGTAGTTGACGGTCAGGTTGCCGCGGCCGGCGTTCGGGCCGGTCAGGTCGTCGCGCAGGTTCACCGAGGAGTTCTTCACGAAGATGTGCGAATAGGCGGCGTCGATCTGCAGCCACTCCGTGACCTTGTAACCGGCGCCGACCGACACCCAGAGGCGGTCCTCGTCCGGGATGCGCGGCGTGCGGAACTCGTTCGGGATGGGGGTCTGGTCATAGGCGATGCCGGCGCGCAGCGTCAGCGCGTCGGTCGCCTTGTAGGAGGTGCCCAGCGAATAGAACCAGGAGTCCTTCCAGTTCTCCTCCGTCACCGCGTTGAACGCCGGGTTGGCGGCGCTGACGCGCAACTCCTTGAACTTCGACCAGTTGGTCCACTGCACATCGGCCATCACCGCCCAGCGGTCGCTGATCTCGTGATAAGCGCCGAAGGAGACGATGTCCGGCGTCGTCACGTCGGCCGAGATGCCCTGGTTGGGCAGCGCCCCGCGCAGCGCCGCCGGGGCGTCGAACGACAGCGTGCCCTTCAGCGTGTGCTTCACCGACGAGCGGTAGGACAGGCCCAGGCGCGTGCCCTTCATCGGCTCGTACAGGATGCCGGCAGTGGCGCCGAAGCCCCAGTCGTTGCCCACCATGTCGCTGGTGATGTCCAGCGAGCCCGGCGTCAGGCCGCGGCGCAGCGCGAAGTCCGACGCCTGCGACAGCTTCGCCTTGGCGTACTGGATCTGCAGCCCGGCGCCGACGGTGAGTTGCGGCAGCACGCGGTAGGACACCGTGGGCGTGAAGTTGTAGGTGCGCAGGTCGGAGCGGATGCCGTGGTAGCGGCCCACCCACCCGGCGCCGTAGTCGGTGACGAGGCCCCACGGGCCGTTGGCCGACAGTCCCACCTTCAGGTCGTTGCTGATCGAATAGACGAAATAGCCGGCCGGCACGATGGCGTCGTTGGCCGCGTCGCCCGGTTCGGTGTTCCCGGCGATCCGCGACCCGCCGGCGCGGGTGGCGCGCGTGGCGGTGACGCTCTCGACCTTGGAATAGGGCAGGACGCCGGTGAAGGTTTGCACGAACTGGTTGCCCTGGACCATGCCCATGGCCGCTGGATTGAAGAACATGGCGCTGGCGTCGCCGTTGCCGCCGGCGGTGACGCCAGCGAACGAGGTGCCCTGACCCGACACGCTCTGCTCCTTCAGCGCGTATCCGGCGGCGTGCGCCGTCACCGGTGCGGCAAGCGCGGCGAGAGCCACGGCGGCGAACAGATGGGTCCTGAGTGAGTTCCGGATCATGCGCTTCTTCCCCTTATTTTCTTGATGGCCCTACCAGCCGTTGCTTCATTTCGTCCGCCGTTCGATCGCGTGCATTGACGTATACGTCATGTTCCAATGGAGTGCATCCGGAAGGTTCGGCTGATCGACAGTTGGGAGTCGAGTGTGACATTTCCGCAAAGCCCGTGCCGGGGCGACGGGGGAAGAACCTTGTGCCTTCTCAGGCGTTTAACTTCGGCAATGATCGGGGCGGCGATGATCGGGGAGAGTGCCGATGGTCTGGCGATACGCCCGTCTGGCGCGGCAACTGTGCCTCGCCCTGCTGCTGGCGGGGGCGGTGGCGGGGTGCGAAACCTACGACTCGTCGAACTGGCTGAACGGCCGTTGGACACTGCTGGCCCCGGTGGGCGAGGGGCTGTCGCTCGGCACTTACGAATTCCGCCGCTCCAGCATGCGCGCCCTCGGGCTGGAGCAGGAGGTGGAGTACGTGGTGGACGGCGACGCGGTGCGCGTCATTCCGCACGGATTCGGGCCTACCCTGACCGTGCGGTTCGTCGACCGCAACACCGCCTCGTTCCGCGACCCTATCACCGGCGCGTCGATGACCCTGCGCCGCCTGCACTCCGGCGGTGGCTGGTTCAGCTGAACAGGCTCACCACATAGGCCACGCCCAGGCGCAGGGGGTTGTCGGCGTCGCTCCACACCAGCTTGGCGGTGATGGCGAACGATGCCACCACCAGCATCGGCCGCACCACGCGGGCACCGTTGCGGATCACCATGTGCGCCCCCAGCCACGCCCCGGCGTACTGGCCGACACCCATGACCAGCCCGGTCAGCCACAGGATCTGCCCGCCCAGCAGGAAGAACAGCAGGGCCGCCACGTTGCTGGTGAAGTTCAGCACCTTGGTGTGCGCCGTGGCCTTGCGCAGGTTGTAGCCCAGCAGCGCCACGAAGGAGATGGCGAAGAAGGTGCCGGTGCCGGGCCCGAAGAAGCCGTCGTAGAAGCCGATGCTGGTGCCGATCAGCAGCGCGAAGGCGCCGTCGCCGATGCGGTGGTGCGCGTCCAGGTCGCCGGCCTTGGGCGACAGCAGCAGATAGACGGCGATGCCGATCAGCAGGAAGGGGATGACGTCGCGCAGGAAGCCGGGGTCCAGCATCTGCACCACCGTGGCGCCCAGCGCCGATCCGGCGAAGGTGCAGGCGATCATGCGGCCCATGGCGCGCGGGTTCACCTCGCCGCCGCGCACGAACCTCAGCGTTGCCGAGAAGGAGCCGAAGGTCGACTGCAGCTTGTTGGTGGCCAGCGCCTGCGCTGGCGTCAGCCCGGCCCACAGCAGCGCCGGCACGGTCAGCAGCCCGCCGCCCCCGGCGATCGAGTCGACGAAACCCGCAACCAGCCCGACGGCGAACAGGAGGCCCAGAAGGTCAAGGGAAAGGTCCATGGGATGGGGCCGGCGGTCAGCCGGCGGCCTCCGCGATGGCCTTGTTGTACGCCTTCACCGCCGCGCCCGGCCCGTCCGGGTGGTGCCAGACGCCGGAGACGACCGCCAGGAAATCCGCCCCCGCCTTGACCAGCGGGCCGCAGTTCTCCGGCGTGATGCCGCCGATGGCGACGCAGGGGATTTCCATCAGCTCGGCCCACCACGCCAGCAGGTCGGGCGTGGGGTGGTGCTCCACGTCCTTGGTGGTGGTCGGGAAGAAGGAACCGAAGGCGACATAGTCCGCTCCTTCCTCGCCGGCTTCCATGGCGAGGTGGCGGCTGTCGTGGCAGGTGACGCCGACGATGGCGTCCTTGCCCACGATCTGCCGGGCCTTCCTGTAGGGCGTGTCCTTCTGCCCGACGTGCACCCCGTCGCACCCCATCTCCTTGGCGAGGGCGGGGTGGTCGTTCAGGATGAAGGCGACGCCCCGGTCCTGCGCCACCGGGCGCAGCGCGTCGCAGGCGCGGCGGACGGCGTCGTCGGAGCAGTCCTTGAGGCGGAGCTGCACGCAGGCGACGTCGCCGGCGTCCAGCGCCGTGGCGAGTTGAACGGCGAACACCGCCGGCTCCAGGGAGGGAGGCGTCACGAGGTAGAGGCGGCAGTCGGTCATGATCCGTTTCGCGATGGGGGCGGAAGCCGCCCGCTCTTCACGCGGACGTCCTGCAGCAAGTCGTAGAGCCTCTGAATTTCGCTGTGCAACGGGAAAAGCTCGATGCGCGTCCCCAGCACCACGAAAACCGCCTTCTCCGGGTCGATCAGGCGAAGGACGTGGGCCGTCGGATCGTCCAGCATCCTCTCGGGTGCGATCAGCGAGGGAACGGGCTGGCGGCCGGCGGCTGCGGTCTGGAACGCGTCCAGCCGTTCGTCGAAATGAACGAGGCTGTCTTTCGCGTCGCGGACCTGCTGAAGCGCGCTTCGCTCTTCGACCGCGAACGCCGCCCTGAGCTTTGCGGCGCGCGCCTGCGCGAGCCGGTCCGTAGAGACCGGCCAGAAATATCGGCAGGCCGCTCCGGCTCTGGCGACGAATTCCTGGAACTCGCTGAAGATCGTGATGTGATTGTCGACGTTGCGCTCCAGCGCCTCGACGCCGCGCTTCCACGCGATCAACGCCCGTTCGCAGTGATCGGCGAGAGCCAGGAGGTAGAGCATTTCGAACGGGGGCAGGATTCCGCCGTGCTCCCCGGCGACGCTGCGTTGCGCTTCGGCGCTGTCCATGAGGAAACCGGGGGCAGGGGTGATCCTGCCCCCGTATGGCACCCTTATTCCTTGCCCTGGTAGATCTTCATGATCCGGTCGAGCAGCTTCAGGGCGTCCTCACGCGAACGCTGGAAGGCGTTGCGGCCGATGATCGAGCCGTTGCCGCCGCCGTCGCGGATGGCGCGGGCGTCCTCGAACACCGCGTCCTCGCCCTTGGCCGCACCGCCCGAGAACACCACGATGCGGCGGCCGTTGAAGGCGCACTGC
>DASPIO010000373.1:0-8425 GCA_035629155.1 Azospirillum sp.
GTGCTCACCAGCTTGATGAGGACGGTGTTCTGCTTGGCCATGATCGCAATCCCGAAAATAAACCAGTGTCCCGCCGGCCCGGCGGGCGGCGATGCGTAGCGCGGGAAGATACCCGCAATTGCCGCCATGTCAAGCCCTGACAAGGGTTTGAGCAACCTTCCTGGTTCAGTGCGGCCGGTATTCCCGCCCGCCTCAGCGCTCAGCCACGGCGGTGGACGCGAAGGCAAGGGCCTGCCGGTACAGGCTGGGCTCGGCCAGGAGCTGCTTGGCGACCTGCACGTCCAGCCCGGCCTCGTGCTCGCGCGCCGGGCAGGTGTCGCGCAGGCGCAGCACGGCGGCGTCGTTGTCGGCCGCGGCGGCCCGCCAGGAGGCGATCTGCGGCGCTGGCCGCAGGTGCCCGTCGCGCAGCTCGGCCAGCACGCTGACGGCGTCCGGCGCGTTCACGCTGGTGCAGATGGTCGGGTGGACGCCCTGCTTGTGCAGCGTGTAGCCGGCCGGCGTGTAGATCCGGCTCCAGGTCAGGAACAGCTCGGCGTCGTTGGGCAGGCGGGTAACGGTCTGCACGCTGCCCTTGCCGTAGGAGGAGGTGCCGACGACCACCGCGCGCCCGCTGTCCTGCAGTGCCGCGGCAACCACCTCGGCGGAGGAGGCGGTGCGCCCGTCGATCAGAACGACCACCGGCAGCCCGTCGGCCACGTCGTCGGTGGCGGCGTCGAAGCGCTGGCGGCTGTCGGGATGGCGCCCCTCGGTGGCGATGATGCGGCCGCGTCGGATGAACAGGTCGGCGACGGCGACCGCCTGGTCGAGCAGGCCGCCGGGGTTGCCCCGCAGGTCGAGGACGAGGCCGCGCGCCGGTGTGGGCGCGCGTCGCACGGCCAGAACGGCCTCGCGCAGGTTGGCGGCCGTGGTCGCGTTGAACCGCTCCAGCCTGAAGAGCGCGATGCCATCACTGAAGGAATGGCTGACCATGTTTGGCACGATGCGGTCGCGGCGGATGGGCAGGCGGCGCGGCGGCATGCCGTCGCGCCCAACCGTAAGCAGGACGAGGCTGCCGGCCGCGCCTCGCAGGCGGTCGCGCACGGCGGTGTCGGTCATGGCGGCAGTCGTCTCGCCGTCGATGGCGATCAGCAGGTCGCCATCGCGCACGCCGGCGCGTTCGGCCGGGCCGCGCGCCAGGACATTGCGGATGGTATGGCGGCCGGCCTGCGATTCCAGCGACAGGCCGATGCCGCCATAGCCTTCGCGCTGCGCGCGCTCGGTGGTGGCGCGTTGCGGGGCGGCGTAACGGGAATAGCCGTCGAGGTCGGCGGTGACCGCATCGAACACGGCCTGATAGACGCGGTCGGTGGTGCTGGTGCGCAGCGGCGCGGAGTGCAGCCGCACCTTCTCCACCGCATGCGCGGTGAGCGCCGCCCAGGCGGCGGCGTCATGGGCGGGCGGCGTGCCGTACTGTGTGACCAGCTTGTCCGACACGTACACGCGTACGGTCTTGCCGGTGGTTTCGACGGTGATGGCCGGGTCGATCGCCGCGAGGCCCTTCAGCCCGCCGACGCCCAGCCGCCGCATGTCCACCGGCTGGAGGTACGCGTCGGCGATGCGACCGTAGCCGACGGTGAAGACCTGTTCGCTGATATAGGTGGAATCGGCGGCGGCTGCGGGCTTTGGTGGCTCACCTCCGCTGCATCCGAAGACGAGCGCGAGGGCCGCGAAGGGGGCGGTGACGTGCCGCCGAAAGGTCATCCGACCAAGCCCGTGCATCATGGCGCGCCGACCGCACTCCCTGCGTACGGTGGGCTGGCGTACGGCCCTGGCGGCGGATGTCCTCACCGGCCGCCAGGGTACTCCAGCTCACGTTCGATGGTATGATGCATAGCACCATTGCAGGAGGCATTGGTGGGGCAAATACGCTCAAAATGGTGTTTGTGCCCTATTTCCCACGCGATGTCGCTTTTTTGCCACGACCGCTTAAGCGCGCTCTTACCGGGCGCTTTGCGCCGGATCTGGAGCCGGCGTTGCCGGAATGCCACGGCCTTCCGCTGGCGTCGACGAGATCGGCGCCGTCGTCGTCGCGCAGGCGGAACAGCGTGCTGGCGGTCAGCGGATCGGCCTCCAGGACGATGACCTTGACGGGTGCGCCTAGGCGGTACACCCGGCCCCAGCGCTCGCCCACGAGCGCGTGTTCGTGTTCCCGGTGCTCGTATCGATCGTCGGGCAGAACGGAGGCTGGGACGAGCCCGTCGGCGCCGGATTCGTCCAGGCGGACGAACAGGCCGAAGCGGGTGACGCCGGTGATGCGCCCGCTGAACACCGCGCCGACGTGCGACGACAGGTACGATGCCGTGTAACGGTCCACCGCGTCACGTTCCGCGGCGGCGGCGCGTCGTTCGGTCATGGAAATGTGCTCGCTCACGTCGGTCATGCGCGCCACCGTCTCGTCGTCGAGGGCGCCGGGGCCGAGACCGTGCGCGCGGATCAGCGCGCGGTGCACGACGAGGTCGGCGTAACGTCGGATGGGCGAGGTGAAGTGTGCGTAGCGACGCAGCGCCAGCCCGAAATGGCCGAGGTTGTCGGGGCTGTACACCGCCTGCGCCTGGCTGCGCAGGATCACCTCGCTGACCAGTTGCGATTCCGGCGTGCCCTCCGCCTTCTTCAGAATCCGGGTGAAGTGATCGGGCTTAAGCACCTGACCTTTCGCGAGACTGTACCCGATTCCCTCCAGAAACTCGCGCAGAGCCTCCAGTTTGTCGTCGGCCGGCTGGTCGTGCACGCGGTACATGAAGGGCACGCCCCTGGCTTCCAGGCTTTCGGCTGCGGCGACGTTGGCGCAGATCATGAATTCCTCGATCAGCCGGTGGCTGTCGAGCCGTTCGCGCGGCACGATGGCGGCAACCCGGCCCGCGTCATCGAGCAGCACGCGCCGTTCCGGCAGATCGAGGTCGAGCGTGCCACGCCGCTGCCGTCCCTCCCACAGGCGCTCGAAGGCGGCATAGAGGGGGCTGATGACGGTGTCGAGCAACGGCGCCGTCTCCTCGTCCGACCGGCCGTCGCGCGCCGCCTGCACCTGTTCGTAGGTCAGGCGCGCGGCGGAGCGCATCAGCGCGCGCTCAAACTGGTGGCGGAGCAGCGCGCCGCTGCGGTCGATCCACAGGTGCACGGCGAGGCAGCCGCGCTCCTCGTTCGGGCGCAGCGAGCACAGGTCGTTCGACAGCGCCTCCGGCAGCATCGGCACGACGCGGTCGGGGAAGTAGCAGGAGTTGCCGCGCTCGAACGCCGCCCGGTCCAGTGCCGAGCCGGGGCGGACGTAATAGGCGACATCGGCGATGGCGACCAGCAGGTGCCAGCCGCCTTCGTTGGCCGGGTCGGTGTCGGGTTCCGCCCATACGGCGTCGTCGAAATCGCGGGCGTCGGCGCCGTCGATGGTGACCAGCGGCACGCCGCGCAGGTCGACGCGGCCGGTGAGGGGCGGCACCTTGGCGCGCTTCGCCTCCGTCTCCGCCGCGTGCGGGAAGACGGTGGGCAGTCCGGCGGCGTGGGTGGCGATCAGGCTGAACGCGCGTGGTTCGGCCGTATGGCCGATGCGCTCGACGATGCGCGCCTGCGCCAGACCCAGTCGGGTGGCCGGCAGCACGTCGGCCAGCACCAGCTCCCCCGGTTCGGCGCCGGCCGCGTTGGCGGGCAGCACCAGCAGTTCGGCCTTGTTGCGCTTGTCGGTCGGTACGATGCGGCCACCGTCCGCACCCAGGCGGTAGACGCCCAGCACCCGTCCGGCGGTCCCCTCGATGCGGCGGATGGTGCGCGCCTCGTACAGCCGTTCGTTGACGCGCGACAGGCGGGCGAGGACGCGGTCGCCCACGGCCAGCGCCGGGTGGCCCTTCTTCTCCGGCATCATGAAGATACGCGGCGGCGGATCGTCGCTGGCCCAGGTCAGGGGCCGGGCCAGCACTTCGCCGTCCGGGTCGACGCCCGTCACCTCCAGCACGGCGACCTCGGGCAACGCCTGCGGTGGGGCGATGCGCTTGCCCCGCCCGCGCTCGACGGTGCCGGTGGCCTCCAGGTCCTTCAGCAGGTTCTTCAGCCGTTCGCGGTCGGCGCTGCCCTGCAGCTTGAAGGCGCGAGCGATCTCGCGCTTGCCGACGGGGACGGGGCTGGTGCGGATGAAATCAAGGACGGATTCGCGGGTGGGAAAGCCGGTGGGGCGGATGGGCTTGGTCATCGGCGCAGTGTCCCAGCATTCCCGCCGGGATTCCACCCCACCGATGCTCAGCCCAGCAGGTAGTCGGCGGCCAGCGCCGAACCTGCGGCCCCGCCGTCGCCAATGATCAGGTCGTTGCCGGCCCCACCGAACACCACGTCGGCGCCGTCGCCGCCGTCCAGGGTGTCGCCGCCGCCGTGGCCGTGCAACTCGTCGTCGCCCGCCTCGCCGAACACCGCGTCCGCCCCGTCCCCGGCGAACACCATGTCGGGACCATCGCCGGCCCGCAGGTCGTCGGGGCCGTCGGCGTTTCCCGCCGCGCCGGCCACACCGCGCGGTGTCAGGCGGAAGATGTCGCCGTCGAAATCGACGACGTAGAGGTTGCCGCGCGAATCCTCGCCGAAGGAGGCGATCTGGTTGATGCGGCCGGCGTCGGTCTGGATCTGCCCGGTGCGCTCGGTGGCCGACCATGTGCCGCCGGCGGAATGCAGCGTCCAGATGCGACCGGAGATAAAATCGCCGAACACGTACTGGCCCTGCATCTCCTCGGCGGGTCCCCGGTAGACGTAGCCGCCGGTGATCGAGCGGCCGACATCGTGGCCGTAGGTGTAAATGGGCGGCGTCAGGGTGCCGGCGGTGGGCGTGACGTTCTGGTATGCCTCCGCCCCCTCCAACGCCGGCCAGCCGTAGTTGGCGCCGGCCTGACCGATGTCGATTTCCTCCCATTCGTTCTGGCCGACATCGGCGATGTACAGGTCGCCGGTGCCGCGGTCGAAGCTGGCGCGCCAGGGGTTGCGCAGGCCCAGCGCCCAGACCTCGTCCGCACCGGCGGTTGCGGCAAACGGGTTCCCGGCGGGGATCGCGTAGTTGCGCGTGGCGTCGGCCGGGAAGGCGTCGGCGTTCACGTCCAGGCGCAGGATCTTGCCGAGCAGGCTGTCGACGTTCTGTGCGTTGGCGGCGACTCCGCCATCGCCGAGTGCCGCGTGCAGCGTGCCGTCCGGGGTGAAATCCAGCCACCCGGCCTTGTGGTTGGAAGAGCCCTCCGGCTGGTCGACGCGCAGCACCAGCGTGGCGCTGGACGGATCGGCACGATTCGGATCGGCCGCCGAAACGGTGTAACCGCGGATTTCCGTGTCGCCCTGGGCGTTGATCAGGTTGACGTAGAATCGGCCGTTGATGGCGTAGTCGGGATGGAAGGCGAGGCCGAGCAGGCCGCGCTCGCCGCCCACCGAGATTTCGCGCGAGACGTCGAGGAATGGCGTGGCCGCCACGCCGCCGTCTTCCAGGTCGAGGATGCGGATGGTGCCGCCGCGCTCGACCACGAACAGGCGCGACGGGTCGTCGGGCGCGGCGGTGGCGAACAGCGGCTGGTCCAGATCCGTGGCCACCCGCGTGGCGGTGATGGACGAGACGGCCGCCTGCGGGCTGTTCGGGTCGAAGCCGTAGATCAGGTCCGGTCCGGCGCCGCCGGTGATCCGGTTGGCGCCGGTGGTGCCGGCCAGCACGTTGCGAAACGCCATGGTGCGATTCCCCCGCCCTTGATTTCGGCAGGAAAGCTATGGCGACGCGGCAGTGGCGCCAGCCAACCGGGTGGGCAGGCGGCGCCAACCTTCCGATACCCCCGAAGAGTGTACGCACTTCGACCACAATCGCCGGGCAGGACTGCGCGGCGGCGATGGAGGGGCCGGATGCGGCGGCTGGTGCGGGCGGTGTTCCGTGTGGTGTTCCGTGTGGTGTTCATGGCCCTGGCGGCGGTGGCCGGCGGATTCGCGCTGCTTGCGCTCACGCTGCCGCTCATTCCGGTGACGGGCGAGCCGCCGGCAGGCGAGGGGATCGTGGTGTTCGTGTGCAGCAACGGCGTGCACACCGACCTCGTTCTTCCGGCGACCACGGAGGCGATCGACTGGACGGCGGTGCTGCCGCGCGCCGACTTCCCCTTGGCGCCGGCCGATTCGACGCACCTGTCGTTCGGTTGGGGTGACCGGGCGTTCTACCTGGAGACCCGGCACTGGTCGGACCTCAATCCGCGCACTGCGTGGCGGGCGCTGTTCGGCGGTGGGCGGAGTGTGATCCACGTTCACCACCTGCGCACGCCGTCCGGCGGCGACGGCTGCGGGCGCCTCGTGTTGGGGGAGGGGGCATACCGGCGGCTGGTGGCCTACGTGCGTGCCGGGTTCCGCTCCGAACGGCCGCTGCTGGGCGCCAGCTATACAGGAGGCGACCGCTTCTACGAGGCGAACGGCACCTACAGCCCGGTGCTGACCTGCAACGAGTGGACGGCCCGCGCACTCCGCGCCGCTGGCGTGCCCATGGGAATATGGACGCCGCTGGCGGGCGGGGTGATGCGCTGGGTGCGATAGCGGGGGTTACGCCCGCTTGCGCGCCGGGGGCTTCTCGGGTTTGTCGACCGGCCCGGCGTCCGCGTCGGCGGTGGCCTTCGCCTTGGCTGGCGCCTTGGCCTTGGCCGGAGCCTTCTTCGCCGGAGCTTTTTCCTTGGCGGCAGCCTTGGCCGGCGCCTTCTTTTCCGCCTTTTCAGCGGGTTCGGCGTCGGCGGCGGGCGCCGTCTTGCCCTTCTTGGCGGCGTCCTTCACGGCCTTGGCGTCCAGCAGTTCCAGCGCCTGCTGCAACGTCACCGTCGTGGGGTCCACCGCCTTGGGGATCGAGGCGTACAGCGAGCCGTGCTTGACGTAGGGGCCGAAGCGGCCGGCACCCATGGTGATGGGCTTGCCGGTCTTCGGGTGCTCGCCAAGCGTCTGGGCCGGCGTGGCGGCGGCCTTCTTGGCGGCCTCGCCCAGCAGGTCCACGGCACGGTTCATGCCAATGGTCAGCACGTCGTCGTCCGGGCCCAGCGACTTGTACAGAGAACCGTGCTTCAGGTAGGGGCCGAAGCGGCCGATGCCGGCGCTGATCTCCTGGCCCGTCTCCGGGTGGTTGCCCAGGGCGCGCGGCAGGGCCAGCAGGCGCAGTGCGGTGTCCAGGTCCACGTCGGCCGGTGACATGCCCTTGGGCAGCGAGACGCGCTTGGGCTTGGGCGTGTCGTCCTTGGCGGCCTTCTTCCCCTTTTTCGGCTTCTCGGCGGGGGGCGGAGCCGCCTCCTCGGCGCCCTTGGGCGGGCCGAGCTGGATGTAGGCGCCGTACGGGCCACGGCGGACGGTGACGGGCAGGTGGGTGTCGGGATCCTCGCCCAGCTCGCGCGGGCCCTCCTGCACGTCCTGGCCGTCGTCGTTGGCGACCGCCAGGGGGCGGGTGTAGCGGCACTCCGGGTAGTTGTTGCAGCCGATGAAGGCGCCCATCTTGCCCAGCTTCAGCCCCAGCCGCCCCTTTCCGCACACCGGGCACGCGCGCGGGTCCACGCCCGCGCCGCTGCCGCTCGTGGTGGCCGGGAAGAAGTGCGATCCCAATTCCTCGTCCAGCGCGTTCAGCACGTTGGTGATGGTGAGGTCCTTGGTGTCCTCCACCGCGAGCGAGAACGCCTGCCAGAAGTCGCGCAGGACCGCTTTCCAATCAAGCTGCCCGCCGGAAATCTCGTCGAGCTGGTTCTCCAGCTCGGCCGTGAAGTTGTACTCGACATAGCGGGTGAAGAAATTCTTGAGGAACGCCGTCACCAGCCGGCCGCGGTCTTCCGGGATGAAGCGGCGTTTGTCCAGGCGGACGTAGTTGCGGTCCTGGAGAACCTGCAGGATGGAGGCGTAGGTGGACGGCCGGCCGATGCCCAGCTCCTCCAGCTTCTTCACCAGGCTCGCCTCGGTGTAGCGCGGCGGCGGCTGGGTGAAGTGCTGGTCGGGGCGGATGTCGCCGCGCTTCAGGCCGTCGCCTTCGGCCATGGCGGGCAGGCGGCGCTCCTGCTCGTCCTCGCCGTCGTCCTTGTCCTCCTGGTAGACGCGCATGAAGCCGTCGAACACGACGATGGAGCCGGTGGCGCGCAGCACCACGTCGCGCTTCGGCGAGCTGACGTCCACCGCCACCTGATCCAGCACGGCGCTTTCCATCTGCGAGGCGACGGTGCGCTTCCAGATCAGCTCATAGAGGCGCAGCTCGTCGTTTTCCAGATAGGCGGCGATGCTTTCCGGCTTGCGGAACAGGTCGGTCGGTCGGATCGCCTCGTGCGCCTCCTGGGCGTTCTTGGCGGCCGTCTTGTAGATGCGCGGCTGGCCGGGGACGTACTTGTCGCCCCACAGGCTGCCGATCAGCGCGCGCGAGGCCTCGATGGCCTCCTGCGACAGCGACACGCCG
>DASPIO010000374.1:0-5147 GCA_035629155.1 Azospirillum sp.
CGTCTCGATCTTCCTCGGCATCGCGTTCGAGAACCAGAACGTCGCCTTCATGGTCGGCCTCGCCTTCGTCATCGCGGCCTCGGCGAACTTCCCGATCCTGCTGATGAGCATGTTCTGGAAGCGCATGACCACCCGCGGCGCAGTGATGGGCGGCTGGATCGGCCTGATCTCGTCGGTCGCCATGCTGGTGCTGGGTCCGACCGTGTGGAAGGCCGTGCTGGGCAACCCGGCGGCGATCTTCCCGTACGACAACCCGGGCCTGTTCTCGATCACCCTGTCGTTCGTCGCCATCTGGTTCTTCTCGATCACCGACAACAGCCAGACGGCCAAGGACGAGCAGCGCGCGTTCGACGCCCAGTACATCCGTTCCCAGACCGGTCTGGGCGCGGAAGGCGCCTCCGCCCACTAAGCAGGGGCCCACTAAGCACAAAGGTCGCACCCGCTTCCGCGACACGCGGGGGTGGTGTAGGCTCTCGGGCGCCTCGGGACACATCGTCCCGGGGCGCCTTTTTCTTGTCCCGGCGTCGCGGAGCCCGCCTTGCCTGAAACCCCAGCGTCCGAAGCCCCAGCGTCCGAAGCCCCAGCGTCCGACGCTCCGGCGTCCGAAGCCTTCGACTTCACCGTCCCGCCGTTCGACCGGCTGACGGCGGACGAGCGGCAGCGGCTGCTCCGCTCCCTCGACGTGGGCGTGTACCCGGACGGCTTCGTCATCCTCGGCCGCGACGAGCCGGCGGACGTCCTGCACGTCGTCCTGCGCGGGCAGGTGCAGGAACGCCGCGGCGGCGAGGTGGTGGAGGTCTACGGCCCGCACGACGCCTTCGACCTGCGGGCCCTGTTCGGCGGCACCCAGACGCATTCCTTCATCGCCGCCGAGGACACGGTGTGCTGGCTGCTGCCGCGCGACGCGCTGGTCGGCCTCGCGCACGCCAACCCCGACTTCGCCCACGCGCTGCACCAGGACTTCGCCGCCCGCATGCGCGCGCTGGCCGACGAGCGCGACAACCGCGAGCTGGCCGCCCTGACCATGGCCCGCATCCGCGAGGCCTACCTGCACCCGCCCGTCTTCGTGGACTCCGCCGCCTCGCTGCGCGACGCCGCCGCCGCCATGAAGGAAAGCCAGGGCAACGCCGTGCTGGTGCGCGGCCCGGACGGCGCCGTCGGCATCCTGACCGGCACCGACCTGCGCGACCGCGTGGTGCTGGACGGCGTGCCGGTGACCGAGCCGGTGGGCGCGCTGGCGCGCTGGCAGCTCATCACGCTGGAGCGCGACGACCTGCTGTTCAACGCGCTGATCCTGATGACCAAGCACTCGGTGCGCCGCATCGTCGTCACCGAGAACGGCGCGATCGCCGGCCTGCTGGAGCAGATCGACCTCCTGGGCGCTCTGTCCAACCACAGCCAGGTCATCGCCTTCCAGATCGACCGCGCCGCCGGGCCGGACGAGCTGAGGAAGGCCAGCGTCGACACCATCGGCCTGATCCGCACGCTGCACGCCACCGGCGTCAAGGTGCCCTTCATCGCCGAGCTGGTGACCGAGCTGAACCGCAAGATCTTCCGCCGCCTGTTCGAGCTGCTGGCCCCGCCCGACCTGCTCGCCAATTCCTGCCTGATCGTCATGGGCAGCGAGGGGCGCGGCGAACAGCTCCTGAAGACCGACCAGGACAACGGCCTGATCCTGCGCGACGGGTACGAGTGCCCGCGGCTGGGGGAGGTGACGGCCGAGTTCACCCGCCGGCTGGTCGAGTTCGGCTACCCGCCGTGCCCCGGCAACATCATGGTTTCGAACCCGGAATGGACGCGGCCGCTGACCGCCTTCAAGGACGCGGTGTTCCACTGGATCCACCGGCCGGACGAGAGCGCGCAGCTCAACCTCGCCATCTTCTACGACGCCGCCGCGGTGGCCGGCGATGCGGCGCTGCTGGCCGACGCCAAGCGCTACCTGCTGGCCAAGCTGTCGGACAACGCCGGCTTCTTCTCGCACTTCGCGCGCCCGGTGCTGGCCTTCGACACGCCGTCGGGCCTGTTCGGCGGGCTGTTCGAACGGCGCGGCGCCCAGCCCATCGACATCAAGAAGGCCGGCATCTTCCCCATCGTGCACGGCGTGCGCGCCCTCGCCCTGGAAAAGCACATGGCCGAGACCAACACGCCCGAGCGGCTGTGGGCGCTGGCCGACAAGGGCGTGATCGACCGCGCCCTGGCGGGGGAACTGGCGGACGCCTTCGTCTTCCTCTCCACGTTGCGCCTCAAGGCGCGGGTGGACATGGCCGGCACGGACACCGCCATCGACAACATGGTCCGTCCGGCCGAGATGTCGAAGCTGGAGCGCGACCAGCTCAACGACTGTCTGGCGCTGGTGAAGAAGTTCAAGGAGTTCATCTCCTACCACTTCCACCTGAACATGCACTGACGCGGGAGGCGGGCGATGCTCAACCGCAAGGGGGCCACGGTCGATCCGGCCTACGCGTTCCTGCTGGACGAGCGCCGGAGCGGCGAGCAGGTGGCCATCCATTGCGAGGCCACCTCCTTCGATCCCGCAAAGGCCGACCTGCGCGCGGTGGCGGCGGTGCGCATCCGCGGCCCGCGCATCCTGACCAGCCAGCACCTGATCGTCCCCTTCTGGCCGACCGAACCGCCGGAGCCGGCGGTGGACACGCTGCTGCGCTTCATCGGCAACCGGCCGCTGGTGGGCTATTACCTGGACTTCACGCTGACGCTGCTCGACCGCCTCGTGCAGCCGGTGGCCGGCATCCCGCTGCCCAACGAGCGGGTCGAGGTGTCCAGCCTCTACTACGACCGCAAGCGCAAGGCGCATGCCAAGAGCATGGTCGACCTGCGCCTGGACTCCATCGTCCGCGCCCTCGGCCTGCCGCCGCGCGCGGGCGACGACGCCTACGCCAACGCGCTGGCGTCGGCCATGGTCTACCTGCGCCTGAAGCCGCCGGTGCGGTGAGGGGGCCTCGCGCTGCCGGCGTGGTGCCGGTCACGCCCGGTTCAGCAGTTCCAGCACCCACTGCAGATCATTGAACACATAGTTGTCGCGCTTACCCACGATGTGCTCGAAGGAGTTCACGACGGGGGCGTATCGCTTCCCTTCCGGGGTGGCCGGCGCAGCCCGGCGCGGCGCGCCCGCGCTTTCATCATCGGCCGCGGCACGCTCGACCAAGACGCGATGGGCCGCGGGGCGGCTGCCCACGCCGCGGCAGGACATCCCCACCATGGTGTTTTCCATCTGGTGCTTTTCGAGGCAGATGTACCAAAGCGAAACGCCGTCGTTTTCAGCGGCCGTCACCACGATCACGTTTATGAAGTCGTCGTTCTCGCAGGCGAACCCTCGGTGGATGACGCCGCCGAAGTCGATGATCTCCACGGAAGTCGTGGTTTCATTTCCGCCGCCGATGCGCAAAGGGAGAAACACGACGTCGTCGCCGTACCTGTCCCTCATGATCAGGCGATAGGTGCCGGAAAACCGCTCCAGCGTGGATCTTCCGCCGTTGTACTGCTTCCCGACCCCGGCGAACCACGCTTCGAGAGGCGTCGTGTTGGCCAGCGGCGGGCGGGGCATCGGGGGCGAATCGGAAGCGGCCCCGTTTCCGTTCCCGTTCTTCAGCAGCGCGTCGAGCTTTTCCACCGGGAAGTCGAACCACGCCCGCTGGAACCGGACGCCGTGTATGGCCGCGTACTGCTCCAGGGCGTTGAGCAGGGAGATTTCCGTGTTGGACCGGACGCTTTCGCCCTTGAAGAAGCGGTCCCACGTCCGCGGGATGCAGATTTCCGTTCCGCTGGCCTTTACATGTTTCCGGAGCGCTTTGCTGAGATCCGCGCTCGCCGTGCTCTCGCGTTCGGGAAAGAGGTGTCGTGCAATTGTATCGATCTTGCGGCGGCGATCCTGCTGACTTGGCATGGCGGTTCGCAAATCCGTGCAAAAGGCAGACAGCACCGCGCTGCGCCGTGGCGAAAAATTGCATCATGGAAACATCATGTCAAGACGCTGCGGTAATGCAGTCATCTTCCTCGCCAAAACGCTGCAATGTCGAGGCGATTGCGTAAAACCGGCCGTTTGTCGCTCGGGAACGCAAATTTCGCGGGTAATGCGGCGGCCGATGTCGGCATCTTTCCTGAAAACCGCCGCTCAAAGGCGGCTCTCCGCAAGTTGCGCGAATGTGCATGCCGATTGTGCGCTGAAGTGCCGCGTTTGAACGCCGCCGGCTCGGCATCGACATCTTGTCAGTCTTTCGACTCCTTTCCCGACCTGGCGCGGAGAAAGAAAAGACATGGAGTGGTTTGTGAATTGTAGCGATTATTAACATTATGCATATAAGATGTTGTGGCGCGAGGGATAGGTTCTGCTAATATGTTTATGTTGAAGTTTTGCCGCGCCGAAGAAAATGTGGGGGTGTAATGTTGCCAGGGATAGGCGTGTCGACGGTGGTGAATTGTATGTGGTGATTTCAGCCGGGATGACTGAAAAAGGAAGGGGTCGAAGCATGGATGGCTTTCCGCAACGTCCGACGCCTGACGAGCTTGTCAGGTGGCTGTGCGAGCACGAGGGTGCTCACGTCGAGTGGTGGGATGGGCTTGGAGGAAGCCGGCAAGTCAGGCTTAATGGCAGGCGTACGGTGATTGGTAACTTCGGATCGCTCGTCCGTCTTCCGCAGGCGGTGGTGTCGCGCCACCTCGCCGACCTGGGCCTAATTTAAGAAGGAATCCGTTACCATGCTCCGTTATCCAGCGATCTTGCACCAGGATGGCAATGATTTTTGGGTTGAGTTCCCGGATTTTCCTGAAGCCACGACGCACGGTGCCCTGGCACAAGGGGACAATCCGGTTTTGCTCGCGCAAGCGTGTCTTGCCGACGCGATATTGTTCCGATTGATGGCATGTGAGCCGTTGCCGGATCCGTCATCGATAAAGCCTGAACACTTGCCTGTGTCGCCTGCATTGAGTCCGGAGCAGGCAACGAGAATGAGCGACGCGCTGACCAGGCGGAGGGGAACCGCATCCCAGCACCCTTAGAACCTATTCCAGTAGGGAGACGAACTCCCAGACGGTGACAGCGCAGACGATGTGGAGCATGGCCTCGTAGGTGAGGGCGAGCTTTTCCCAGCGGACCAGGATGCGGCGATAGCGGTTCAGCCAGGAGTGCGCCC
>DASPIO010000375.1:0-10264 GCA_035629155.1 Azospirillum sp.
ACCGAACGATCGATGCCCAACGCCGACTTCATCCATCTCCGGGTGCACTCCGCCTATTCGCTGTCGGAAGGCGCCATCAAGACGAAGGAGCTGGTGAAGCTCTGCCACAAGCAGCACATGCCCGCCGTGGCGGTGACCGACACCGGCAACCTGTTCGGCGCGCTGGAATTCGCGCTGGCGGCGTCGGACACCGGCGTGCAGCCGATCATCGGCACCGTGCTGGGCATCACCCGCATCGGCCCGGCGCCGACCAAGCCGGGCGGCGTGGCGGGCAAGGGCAGCAACCAGCCCGACCAGCTCGTCCTGCTCTGCCAGACCGACCAGGGCTATCGGAACCTGATGAAGCTGGTCTCCAAGGCCTTCATCGAGTCGGACCCGATGGCCGGTCCACAGGTGCCGCTCGACGCGCTGGAGGGGCATTCCGACGGGCTGATCGCGCTGACCGGCGGGCCGCAGGGCACGGTCGGGCGGCTGCTGGGCGAGGGGCAGAAGGGGCTGGCGGTCGAGGTGCTGGAGCGGCTGAAGCGGCTGTTCCCCGGCCGCCTGTACGTCGAACTGCAGCGCCACGGCGGCCACTTCACCGCCGTCGAGGACGCCATTGAGCCGGCGCTCATCGACCTCGCCTACGCGCACGACCTGCCGCTGGTCGCCACCAACGACTGCTACTTCGCCACCGCCGACATGTACGAGGCGCACGACGCGCTGCTGTGCATCGCCGAGGGCGCCTACGTCAGCCAGGAGGACCGCCGCCGACTGACCCCCGACCACCGCTTCAAGTCGGCGGAGGAGATGCGGCTGCTGTTCGCCGACCTGCCGGAGGCGGTGGACAACACGGTGACCATCGCCCGGCGCTGCTCCTTCCTGCTGAAGCCGATCAAGCCCATCCTGCCGCCCTTCCCCTGCGAGGGCGACCGCGACGAGGCGGAGGAACTGCGCGCCCAGTCCCGCGAGGGCCTGGAGATGCGGCTGGAGAAGGTCGTCTACACGCCCGACATGACGCCGGAACAGCGGGCGGAGACGCGCAAGACGTATTTCGAGCGCCTGGAGTTCGAGCTGGACGTCATCGTCAAGATGAAGTTCCCCGGCTACTTCCTCATCGTGTCGGACTTCATCAAGTGGGCGAAGAACCACGACATCCCGGTGGGGCCGGGGCGCGGTTCGGGTGCGGGCTCGGTCGTCGCCTGGGCGCTGACCATCACCGACCTCGACCCCCTGCGCTTCGGCCTGCTGTTCGAACGCTTCCTGAATCCCGAACGCGTGTCGATGCCCGACTTCGACGTCGACTTCTGCCAGGACCGCCGCGAAGAGGTGATCCGCTACGTGCAGAAGAAGTACGGCTACGACCGCGTGGCGCAGATCATCACCTTCGGCAAGCTGCAGGCGCGCGCCGTGCTGCGCGACGTGGGGCGCGTGCTGCAGATGCCCTACGGGCAGGTCGACAAGATCTGCAAGCTGGTGCCCAACAACCCGGCCAACCCGGTGACGCTTCAGCAGGCGCTGGACAGCGAGGAGCTTCTGCGCCAGGCCCGCGACGGGGACGAGACGGTGGCGCGCCTGATCAACATGGCGCTGAAGCTGGAGGGGCTGTACCGCCACGCCTCCACCCACGCGGCGGGCGTGGTGATCGGCGACCGCCCGCTGGACGAACTGGTGCCGCTGTACCGCGACCCGCGCTCGGACATGCCGGTCACCCAGTTCAACATGAAGTATGTGGAGCAGGCCGGTCTGGTGAAGTTCGACTTCCTGGGCCTGAAGACCCTGACCGTGCTGAAGACGGCGGTGGATCTGATCCCCGAGAAGCCGGACCTGACCACCGTCCCGCTGGACGACGAGAAGAGCTACGAGATCCTGGGACGGGCGGAATCGACCGGCGTGTTCCAGCTCGAAAGCTCGGGCATGCGCGACGTGCTGCGCCGCCTGAAGCCGAACCGGCTGGAGGACATCATCGCGCTGGTGTCGCTCTACCGGCCCGGCCCGATGGACAACATTCCGAAGTACATCAAGGTCAAGAACGGCGAGGAACCGCCCGACTACATGAACCCGGCCCTGGAACCGATCCTGAAGGAGACGTTCGGGATCATGATCTACCAGGAACAGGTGATGCAGATCGCCCAGGTGTTGTCCGGCTATTCGCTGGGCGGCGCCGATCTTCTGCGCCGCGCCATGGGCAAGAAGATCAAGGAGGAGATGGACAAGGAGCGTGCCAAGTTCGTCGATGGCGCGCAGAAGAACAACGTCGACGGCGAACAGGCCAGCATGATCTTCGATCAGGTGGCCAAGTTCGCCGGCTACGGCTTCAACAAATCGCACGCGGCCGCCTACGCGCTGGTCGCCTACCACACGGCGTACCTGAAGGCGAACCACCCGGTGGAGTTCCTGGCGGCGTCGATGACGCTCGACCTCGGCAACACCGACAAGCTGAACATCTTCCGCCAGGAACTGGGCCGGCTGCGCATCAAGCTGCTGACCCCCGACATCAACAAGTCGACCGCCGTCTTCTCGGTGGAGCGGCTGCCGGATGGCAGCAAGGCCGTGCGCTATGCGCTGGCCGCGGTGAAGGGTGTCGGCCTGCCGGCCATGAAGGCGGTGGTGGAGGAGCGCGAGAAGAACGGCCCGTACAAGAGCCTGTTCGACTTCGCCCGCCGGCTGGACCTGAAGACCATCAACAAGCGCCAGCTGGAAAACCTAACCTGCGCCGGGGCGTTCGATGAGATCAACCCCAGCCGCGCGCAGGTGCACGCGGCGTTGGAGACGCTGATCCGCTACGCCCAGGCGGAAGCAGCGGAGCGCGAAAGCGGCATCGGCAACCTGTTCGGCGGCTCCGGCGGCGGCCTGAAGGAACCGGACCTGCCCAAGGTGGCCGAGTGGGAACCGCTGGAGAAGCTGAAGCACGAGTTCCAGTCCATCGGCTTCTATCTGTCGGCCCACCCGCTGGATGCCTTCTCGCAACCGCTGGGGCGGATGAAGGTGGTGCGGTCGGCCGAACTGGTGCAGGCGATGGCGAAGGGGGGCTCCACCCGCTACAAGATGGCGGGGATCATCGTCTCCAAGAAGGAGAAGACCGCCAAGTCCGGCAACCGCTTCGCCTTCGTTGAACTGTCGGACGCCACCGGCGGCTATGAGGTGACGGTTTTCTCCGAGGTGCTGTCGGGCAACCGCGACCTTCTGGAGCCCGGCCGCCCGGTGCTGCTGACCGTCGACGCGCAGATGAACGGCGAGGAGATCCGCCTGACCTGCCAGGAGGTGAAGCCGCTGGAGGAGGCGGTGGCCGCCGTGTCTGACGGATTGCGCGTGGTGGTGCGCGACGACAAGCCGATCCAGGGCATCCGCGGCATGCTCGACCGCCTCGCCCGCGGCAAGGGCCGCATCCACGTGCTGGTGGAGGTCGATCCCCTGAAGGAGGTCGAGATCCAACTCCCTGGCGCCTACGTGATCACCGCGCAGAGCCGCGCCGCGCTGAAGACCGTGCCCGGCGTGGTGGAGGTGGCGGAGCTGTAGGCCGTTTGGCCCCCTTGCCGAGTCGATTCCGGCACATTATCGTTTGCTGAACAAGCAAACAATGACGTGTCGCGGCAGCCAGGGGAGGGAACCATGATCCGGAAGGAGCGGGGATTCTTCGAACTCTACGGCGAGGATCCGGAGCGCGCCGACGCGCTGGTCTTCGGGCGGCGCACCGGGCCGTCTCGGCGCGGCTTCCTGGGCGGGGCCGGGCTGGCCGCGATGGCGGCGGCGGTCGGCGGGCCGATCGTCTTCGCCGGGCGCATGCCGGGCGGCCTGATCCCGGCGGCGCTGGCGGAAGGGAAGGGCGACGCCAAACCCTTTGTCTTCGAGGGCAAGTCCAAGGACCTGATGGTGCTGCAGGACCGGCCGCTGAACGTCGAGACGCCCATCCACCTGCTCGACCCCGACGTGACGCCGACCGACGTCATGTTCATCCGCAACAACGGCCAGATCCCCGAACCGGCCGCCGATCCCAAGGCTTGGGCCATCACCATCGACGGCGAGGTGAACAATCCGCTCAAGCTGACGGTCGGTGAACTGGAGAGCCGCTTCCGGCCGGTGACGCTGCGCCTGCAGGTGGAGTGCGGCGGCAATGGCCGCAGCTTCTTCACGCCGGAGACGCGCGGCAACCAGTGGGGCCACGGCGCCGTGCACCAAGCCGAGTGGACGGGCGTGCGGCTGAAGGACGTGCTGGAGGCGGCCGGGCTGAAGCCCTCGGCCGTCTACACCGGCAACTTCGGCGCCGATCCGCACCTGTCCGGTGACCCCGCCAAGCAGGCACTGTCGCGTGGCATCCCGATTGCCAAGGCGATGGAAGAGCACACCATCATTGCGCTGCGCCTGAACGGCCAGCCCATCCCGCAGGTGCACGGCGCGCCGGCCCGGCTGATCGCGCCGGGCTGGCCGGGATCGACCTCGCAGAAATGGCTGACGCGCCTGTGGATCCGCGATCGGGTGCACGACGGGCAAGGCATGAAGGGCAACTCCTACCGCGTCACCAAGTATCCCGTCGTGCCGGGCTCCAAGGTGGATGAGAAGGACACGCTGATCCTTGAATCCATGCCCGTGCGCGCCATCGTCACCAACCCGGCGCACGGCACCGAACTGCCGGCCGGGACGAAGCGGCTCGACCTGCGCGGCCACGCCTGGGCCGGGGAGAAGAGCGTGCGTGCGGTCGACGTTTCCCTCGACTACGGCGCCACGTGGCACAAGGCGGCGGTGGACGCGCCGAACAACAAATATGCGTGGCAGAACTGGCGGGCGTCGGTCGAGCTGCCGTCACACGGCTATTACGAGATCTGGGCGCGGGCCACCGATTTGGACGGCATCATGCAGCCGGCGGTGGCCGGGCAGTGGAACCCGCAGGGGTACGGCGGCAATCCGATGCACCGGGTCGCGGTGCTGGTGCCGGCCACGGCATGACGGGAGGACGCCTTGCCGTGGCGGCGGCGCTGTTGCTGGGTGCTGCCGCGCCCGCCGTCGGGCAGGTCCATCACGACACCGTGGAGGATCTGCCCGACGCGCCGGGCCGGGAGACGGTGTTCTACGCCTGCACCGCCTGCCACGGGGTGAAGATCATCACCCAGCAAGGCCAGACGGCCGAGCGATGGGACGCCACCATCGACTTCATGATCGAACGGCACGGCATGGCCGTGCCGCCCGAGGAGGACCGCCGCGTCATCGTGGCGTATCTGGCCGCGCAGTTCCCGTCGAAGCAGAAAGGCTACAGCAACCCGTTCCTGAAGAAGTGATGCGGCTCAATCACCCAGGCTGCAGAACTCCTTCGCCTTGTCGAACGGCACGGCGCATGACGCGATGGCGTGCTTCTTGTCGCCGCGCTGGTCGTACACGGTGCCGGACCAGCCGCCCTGGGGGCCGAGCTTGGCGACCATGTAGCCGAAGCTCTTCGTCTCCTGAGTGACGTGCGCGGTGGCGCCGTCGATCTGCACCTTGGCGGTAGCGGGCTTGCCGCTGCCCGAAAGCTGGACGCCGCTGTCGCCGATGATCAGTTGCGGCGGGCGCCCGGTCTTATCGGCGAAGGCCACGGATTCGAAGCGATGGATGTGGCCGGACAGGACGAGCCCGACGTTGCCCGGCAGCGCGCCGCCGGCGTTCGCCAGCGCCGCCTGGAGGGTGGGATTGAAGGTCTCGCCGCCCTTTCCGTCGGCATCGGGCACCTTGGTGACGCCCCACACCGGCCGGTGCGTCAACAGCCACGCCGGGCCGCTGCCGGCCAGCGCCTGCACGGCCTTCATCTGTTCCGTGTAGCCCGGCGTGGCGACCGGATCGGCGGCGTCGTCGCAGGCCGCCGCCGTGTCCATCACCACGAGGCGCAGCGTGTCGAACGGCAAGGCGTAGGGTGGTGAAGCGTCCAGCGTGTCCTGATAGGAGGCGGTGCAGGTGTTCTGCACATACCCCTTGTCCACCAGGGTGCTGGCGGGGTCGAGGAAGTAGAACCAGCCGGGGCCGGCCTTCGCGCACAGCTCGTGGTTGCCGCGCAGCATCACCCAGGGGGCGGCGCCCAGCGCCGGCTCGGAGGGTAGGAAGAAGTCGGCCAGCCACGCCGCCCAGCCGTCCGGCGTCTCGCTGCCGGGCACGTTCTGGCTCTGGTACGACGGCAGTTGGCAGCCGTTGTAGATGGTCTGCTTCTGGCCGTTGATGACGGTCTTCGACGGCGTGCCGCGATAATTGTAGTCGCCGACGTGGATGATCAGGTCCGGGTTGGCGGCCGCCGCCTTGCCGGCGATGGCTTGGTAGGGCCATGCCTTGTCGGTGCACGGTTGCTTCGCGGGGTTGTCGCGGCAACCGGTGTCGCCCAGCACCGCCAGCGTCCGCGGCGCCTTGCTGGCGGCCGGAAGCGTGGCGCCGCCGGTCACCGTCGTCAGCGTCACCGCGGCACCCGGCGCCACCACCGCCTCGCAGACGGTGACCGGGAAGCGCGCGGTGTTCGGGTTGACGCGCGCCGTCATGGGCGCGCTGCCACCGCTCTGCTGCACCGTCGGGCAGGCCACGCCGGTCCCGTTCAGGACGGCGCGGGCGAGCAGCGCCGGCTCGGTCGTCGGTTGCGGCGCCGCCGTCCACAGCAGGAAGGAAAACAGAATGGATCCTGTGCTCATGATCATCGCCCCCGGTCATAGCCCTCGCCGGCGATGATCATGATGCAATATGCGACGCACAAGGATGCGCTGTGTCGCGCCCGGTTCTTTCCGGCGCCTCCGTTCAGCCGGCCGGAGTGGTGCGCACCACCATCAGCCGGTCGGCGCCGGATTCCGGCAGCCAGACCTCGCCCGGGCGTCCAAGGATCTGGCGGACGTTGGCGCCCGGCTTCGAGGCGGGGAAGGCGGTGAAGCTCTCCGTCACCGGGTCGAAACGAAGCGTGGCGTTGGCGCCGAAGTCGCTGACCCAGACGGCGTCCCGATCGTCGACGTAGACGGCGTAGGCGCGCGGCGTGTCGCCGGGCAGCTTCCAGCTCTTCCATGCGCCCGAGGACGGCACGTAGCGGGTGAGCTGGCCGCTGTTCCACTCGCTGATCCAGACGTTGCCCTTGCTGTCGGACCAGACGCGGCGGGCGCCTTGGCCGGGCGTCGGTGGTTCGATCACCGTGGCCCGGCCGGTGGCATCATCGATGCGGGCGATGTGGTTGCCGGCCAGCGACGCGTAATAGACGGTGCCGTCCGGCGTGGCCGTGATGCCGTAGGGGCCGCGGCCCTTGGGCGCGCGGAAGACCTCCAGCGCGCCGCTCTTCGGATCGAGACGGCCGTAGACGCCGCTCTGCCCGGTGAACCACAGCACGCCCTTGCCGTCGAAGGCGGCGGTGTTGAGGTTGGCGTAGCCGGTCCCTTCCGGCAGGCGCCATGTGTCGATCTTTCCGCTCTTCGGGTCCCAGCGGACGATGGCGTTGAGGCCGCTGTCGGTGATCCACGCCGCACCGTCCGGCCCGGCGATCACCCCATGCGGGGCCGAGCCCTGGCCCAGCGGCACGTGCCGTGCCTGCCCGGTGGCGGGATCGAGGATGCCCAGAGCGCCCTGGTGCTGAGCCGTGTACCACACCATGCCGTCGGGGGCCGGGGCGACGTCGTGCGGGTGGGAGCCGGCCGGCAGGTCGTAGACGCGCACGTCCGCGGCTCCCGCGGTGGCTGCGGTCGGGGATATGGCGGACAGGGCGGCGAGCAGGGCGAGGGCGGTGACGGCTGGGGAACGGGCGGGCATGGCGCGGCCTCCTCAGATGGGGCCGCCTTCGCCGGGCGGCCTCCCATCAGATGAGCGCACCTGCCGGTTGGATCAATCGGGCCGGTTTATCTGGCGCGCCGGATCATTTGCCGGCGCGCGTCATCTCGACGTCCACGGCTGTCGGTCGGTTCACCCCGGCGAAGGTCGCGCGGACACGGTTGTGGTCGCGCACATACACCGTGAACACCCGTTGTGACCCCGCCGGCTTCACCATGAAACCGTTGTTGATGCTCGTGTAGGTCGCCCTGACCGGTTCGCCGTTGACGACCGCCTCGGTGGGGCCGAAGCGAATCACCAGCGTGTCGGGCGGATTGCCCGGGGTGATGCCGGCGTCGGCAAGCTCGGCCGCGGTGACCGGTCCGCGCCACTCGCCCATGAATTCCTCACGGTCGACCGCGTGTTCGTCGGCGCAGGCGCCGAGCACAGCCATGGCGGCGAGGCAGAGAGCGGTGGGGAAACGCATGTTTCACTCGATATCGGCGGGAGGTCTCACTTTATAGAGCTGAAAGCGCGGGCCTTCATAGAGAAGAGCGAGGTGGTCGGGGTCGGGGTTCGCCTCGCCGTCGGTGTAGAGCACGTAGACGTAGTCGTAGCGGGCCGGCCAGCCGTCCCAAAAGCGCTCGTGCCCCGGTACCGCGCCCTCCGCGGTGGCGAGGAGCTGGCTGACGGTCGGCGGGTCGCCGTCGGTGCGGTCGACGAGGTCGCTGTAGCCGGGGCGCACCGACAGGATCTGTTTGCCCGGCACGCTGAAGGCGGTGGACACCAGGGCGGAGCGCTCGATCAGCGCGATGCAGGGGGCGTGGCTGAGCGCGGCGTTGGTCACCTCGCTGCCCGACGGGTGGTCGGCGTGCGCCACCAGCACCGAACTGCCCGGCTGGATGAAGTGGACCGATTCGCGAAAGTCGTGGTTGACGCTTTGCAAAACCTGCCAGTTTGCCGCGACCTCGACGGTGCGCACCAGTGACAGGCCCAGCACGACGGCGAAGAAGGCATAGCGGGTGACGCGGTCGCGCGGGTCGAAGCGGATGAAACCGATCATCAGGAAGAAGATCGCCACGGGCAGCCGCGTGTCGGCCATCCACGAGCCGAACAGCATGCGCGGCATGGCCAGGAACGCCGCCGTGCCCACCACCAGCACCGCCCAGCCCGCCGGGTGCATCCACAAGAGGCGCCGTTGCGCGGCCCATACGGTGAGGCCGACGGCCACGCCCGCCACCGTCATGTCGAACGCGTCGGAATAGGTCTGGATGATGGCGTAGATGCCGTCGATCTTGCCGGACGATTCCCAGAGGTTCTCGTGTGACAGGCCGAGCGTCGGGCTCGACAGCATCAGCGGCAGCACCGGAAGGAAGGGCAGGCCGAAGGCCAGTGCGTCGGACATCAGGCGCTGTGGGTCGCGCAGGGCGCCGGGATGCGTCAGCAACCACGCCTCCAGGCCCAGCAGCGCCAGCCCATACAGGCCGACGGCGAACAGATGGCAGGCGAACAGCGCCAGCACGAACGCCGCCGACACGGCGGCGCGCAACGTCGCCGGACGCCCGCGCAGCGCGATCCATGCCGCCACGCCCCACATCGCCACCCCCAGCCCGAAGAGGTAATTCATCAGGCCAACCAGGAAGATGCCGTTGTAGACGAACGGGAAGGCGACCAGCGGCCAGGGCGTGACCGTCCCGTGCAACGCCCGGTGGATCGCCATCGGCCCGCTGACCATCAGCAGCACAGTAGCGAAGAGGAAGAGTTGCCCGGCCACGTAGATGTCGACGTACCGGTTGAACACCGGCACCACCATGTCCATCACCAGGTTCGGGATGACCGCCCACCGGATCTCGTACAACTCCGCCAGCATCGGGTCGTGGTCGATGCCGGCGATGACGTGCATGCGGGCGAGATGGTTGACATAGTCAGCCAGCGGCGGGATCTGGTCCAGGAAGACCGGCGTCGCCACCGCCAGCAGCAGCAGCGCGAACAGCGGGGCGAGCAGACGGCTGCGCACGGCGGCGGCGACGAGAACGGCCGGGCGGACGGCGGCGGACTGGAACATGCGGGGGTCCTGGCGGAAGGCTTGGACGGAAGGCATTTTGCGTCCCGTCCGGCCGCGTATCGGCCGATCGGGTTAACCAATTCAGCTAACAGGTTCCGCATCCGTACGCAACCGCGCCGAGGGCGGGCGGCGGTGACCTTGGCGGGGCGGCCGGGCGAGCGTTTCCGTCACCATGGCTGTTGCCAAACCGCACCCGCCGGGCTATGTAAGCGCCGTCGTCAAAACCTCACGCGGGCTGGCGGACCGTAGGCGCATGCCAACGGCCCGATCCGGTGTTCGTCAATCCGAACAATGCCCGCGGCGGAGCAACCGGAAAAGGGTACTTTTTCCATGACCATGCCTACCTTCACGATGCGCCAGCTGCTGGAAGCCGGCGTCCACTTCGGCCACCACACCCGCCGCTGGAACCCCAAGATGGCGCCGTACCTGTTCGGCGTCCGCAACGGCGTGCACATCATCGACCTGGAGCAGACGGTGCCGATGCTGCACCGC
>DASPIO010000376.1:0-3262 GCA_035629155.1 Azospirillum sp.
CGTCGCCGGCTCCGCCATCGAGGCGATGAAGCGCATCGAGGACGCCAGCCGCAAGATCACCGACATCATCGGCGTGATCGACGAGATCGCTTTCCAGACCAACCTGCTGGCGCTGAACGCGGCGGTCGAAGCCGCCCGCGCGGGCGACGCCGGCCGCGGCTTCGCCGTGGTGGCGCAGGAGGTGCGCCAGCTCGCCCAGCGCTCCGCCCAGGCGTCCAAGGAGATCAAGAGCCTGATCCTGGACAGCGACGGGCAGGTGCGCGAGGGCGTGGAACTGGTCGGCAAGGCCGGCGCGGCGTTGGAGGGCATCGTGTCCGGCGTGCGCGAGGTGGCCGGCCTGATCGCCGAGATGGCGGCGGCGTCCAGCGAGCAGGCGTCCGCGCTCGACGAGATCAACGCCACCGTGGCGCAGATGGACGAGATGACCCAGAAGAACGCCGCGCTGGTGGAGGAGACGACCGCCGCCGCCCAGGCGATGGCCGGGCAGGCTGCCGACCTCAAGGGGCTGATTGGCTTCTTCCAGCTCAGCCAGGGCCAGCTCAGCCAGGGCCGCCAGACCTACATCCAGAGCCACGCCCAGGCCCCGGCCCGCGCCCCCGCGCCGCGCGCCGCCGCCCCGGCGGTGCGCCGCCCGGCAGCCCCGGCGCCGGTGGCCGCGGCCAAGCCGGCCGCGCGCAAGCCCGCGCCAGCGCCCGTCGCCGCTTCGGCCCCCCGGCCCGCCGCCGGCACCCTCCAGCGCGCCCAGGCCGACGAGGACGACTGGAAGGAGTTCTGAGCACCGCGCTCGAACGAAACCAGGAAAAGGGGATCCGCCGCCCGGCGGATCCCCTTTCTTTTTGCTTCGCCCGCCCATGAATGGTCATCAAACTGTGACCGGCATGCACCCAAAACGGTAAGGACGACACCATACATTCCACCTCGTCTCGGACGGTGGGGGATGCGCCATGATCACGCGCGGTCTGGTTCCGGAATGCCTCGACGGGATCGCCGAGCGCATGGTGTGCGTGGCGGAGCGGTTGCGCGACGGCCGCGCGGCCCTGCGGCTGCTGCGCCGGGCTTCGCAGGTGAACACGCTGGCCGACCGCCTGCGGCACCGGCGGGCACGCCCGGCCATTCGCATGGGATGGCGTTTGCCGTTGGGCCGCGCTGGCGTCAGGAACGCTTCAGCATGACCGAGGCGCGCCAGAAGCCCAGGCCGGCGCCGTCCACGAAATGCACGTGCCGGTCGGCGGCGAAGTCGCCGACGAGGCAGGTGATGGTGGTGGCCTCCGCCCGCGCCGTGCCGTAGCGGATCTCCCCCGCCTCGGCAAAGCGCGCCAGCACCGCCTCGATGGCCTGTGCCTCCGCCTCCGTCACGTCGAGCACGAGGCGCGGGCCACCGGCCTCCTTGCGGTAGTCGGAGCGCTCAGCCAGCGCCGTGCGGTAACGCGCCATGTCCACCGCGCCCACCGGCCGCCCCAGCGCGTGCACCGCCCGCAGGATCGCCGCCCCGGCCAGCGCCACCGCCACCCGGCGCAGCCGCCGGCCGCGCGGCTCGGTCCGCGTTTCTAGCCACAGCGCGCGCAGCGAGGGCGGCCAGCGCGGCGCCAGCCGCTCGCCGCCGCCCAGCGGCGCCGCGGCGCCGGTCGGCACCACGCGCTCGATGGCGGCGTGCAGGCGGGCCAGCACGGCGTCACCCTCCGCCCCCGTGGCGACCGGGTCGGCGATGACGCACAGCACCGTGCCCCGGCTGGCCGGCACCGGCTGCCAGCGGCACGACAGTCCCTCCAGCCCCGGCAGCGGCCCTTCCCGCGGCTCGATCCGCCAGCGCGCGTCGGCCTTTACCCAGGCGTCGGCGGCGATCACCCCCGGCCCCAGGAACTGCCCGAAGACGTTGCCGCCACCGAAGTCCTGCACCGCCGCGCGCACCTCCAGCCCTTGCTCCAACAGTGCCTCGACGGGCACCATGCCGACGCGCAGCGGCACGTCCAGCTCCACCGAGGCCCAGTGCGCCAGCGCCGCCAGCGCCTGCGCCGCCGCGTCCTGCCTGCCCGGCGGCACGGCAGCCAGCGCCCCGTCGCCGCCGAACTGGCAGGCGGCCGGTGCGTCCGGCGTTCCCAGCACGGTGGAGAGCACCGCCACCACCGCCCCGGCGATGAAGTTCACCTCGCGGTGCCGTCCCTCGGCGGCCAGCCGCGTGCTGCCCGCCACGTCGGCGACGGCGAGCGCCCACCCCGCCTCCAACGCCGCGTAGCGCTGGGCATCGATCCCCTCGGCGGCGAAGTCGCGGATGGTCGGCAATCCCATGCGGCGATGGTGCCCCCCGCCCCCCGCCCCGGTCAACGGGCGGGAAGACCTTTGAAACACGGATGCACACTCACGAATAAAAAAGTCCGTGTGCATCCCCGTGTCAAAAGCACCAAACGAAAAAGCCCCTCTCCTTGCGGAAAGGGGCCCTTCGTCAGCCGGCTGTGAGGCGGCTTAGTAGCGGTAGTGGTCCGGCTTGTACGGGCCGTTCACGTCGACGCTGATGTAGGCGGCCTGCTTCTCGGTCAGCGTCGTCAGCTTGGCCCCGATCTTGTCGAGGTGCAGGCGGGCGACCTTCTCGTCCAGGTGCTTGGGCAGCACATAGACCTTGTTCTCATAGTTCTTGTGGTTGTTCCACAGCTCGATCTGCGCCAGCACCTGGTTGGTGAAGGAGGCGCTCATGACGAAGCTGGGGTGGCCGGTGGCGCAGCCCAGGTTCACCAGACGGCCCTTGGCCAGCACGATCAGGCGCTTGCCGTCCGGGAAGACGACCTCGTCGACCTGCGGCTTCACCTCGTCCCACACCAGATTCTTCAGCGAGTCGATCTGGATCTCGCTGTCGAAGTGGCCGATGTTGCACACGATGGCGCGGTCCTTCATGGCCCGCATGTGCTCCAGCGTGATGACGTCGACGTTGCCGGTGGCGGTGACGAAGATGTCGCCCAGCGGGGCGGCCTCGTCCATGGTCACCACCTGATAGCCTTCCATGGCGGCCTGGAGGGCGTTGATCGGGTCGATCTCGGTGACCATCACGCGCGCACCCTGGCTGCGCAAGCTGGCGGCCGAGCCCTTGCCCACGTCGCCGTAGCCGGCGACCACGGCGACCTTGCCGGCGACCATCACGTCGGTGGCGCGCTTGATGCCGTCGACCAGCGACTCGCGGCAGCCGTACAGGTTGTCGAACTTCGACTTGGTGACGCTGTCGTTGACGTTGATGGCGGGCACCTTCAGCGTGCCGGCCTTCATCATCTCATAC
>DASPIO010000377.1:0-20979 GCA_035629155.1 Azospirillum sp.
GAGCAAGGTCGCCATGCCGCCGATGCGCAAGTTCGGCTACGCCGACAGCCTCGCCACCGGCTCCATCGCCGCGGGCGGCACGCTGGGCATCCTGATCCCGCCCAGCGTCATCATGGTGATCTACGGCCTGCTGACCCAGGCGGACATCGGCAAGCTGTTCATGGCCGGCATCCTGCCGGGCCTGCTGGGCGTGGTGATGTACGTGCTGGCCGTATCCGCCGCCACGTGGCTGAAGCCCGAACTGGGTCCGCCGGCCGAGCCGCTGCCGTGGGGGGAGCGCTGGCGGGCGCTGAAGGGCGTGTCGGGCATGCTGGCGCTGTTCGCGCTGATCATGGGCGGCATCTACGGCGGCCTGTTCACGCCGACGGAAGCGGCGGGGGTGGGCGCCTTCCTCGCCTTCCTGATGGCGCTGCTGCGCGGGCGGCTGACGGTGCCGGTCTTCATCGACCTTCTGGTGGACAGCGCCCGCACCACGGCGATGCTGTTCGTCATCATCATCGGCGCCATGCTGTTCGCCAACTTCGTCACCTTCGCCGGCTTCGCCGACGCGCTGAAGGACTGGGTGGCGGGGCTGAACGTGGCGCCCATGGTGGTGGTGCTGGCGATCGTCGGGATCTACCTCGTGCTCGGCAGCCTGATCGAAAGCCTGTCGATGATCCTGCTGACGGTGCCGATCTTCTATCCCATCATGCTTGAGCTGGACTTCGGCCTGTCGCAGGACATGGTGCTGATCTGGTTCTGCATCGTCGTCGTGGTGATGACGGAGATCAGCCTGATCACCCCGCCGGTGGGGATGAACGTCTTCGTGCTGCGGGGCGTGCTGCCGGAGGTGCCGCTGCGGACCATTTTCCGCGGCGTCATGCCGTTCCTGATTTCGGATTTCGTGCGCATTTCCTTGCTGATCCTGTTCCCGTCCATCTCCCTCCTTCTGCCGTCCCTGATGTGAGCCCGCCATGAAGCTCTACGGATACTTCCGCTCCTCCGCCGCCTACCGCGTGCGCATCGCCCTGAACCTGAAAGGCCTCCAGGCCGAGCAGGCGTCCGTCCACCTGCGCAAGGGGGAGCAGAAGCAGCCGCCCTTCGCCGCGCTCAACCCGCAGAAGTTCGTCCCCGTCCTGGTCGACGGCGACACGGCGCTGACGCAGTCGCTGGCCATCGTCGAGTACCTGGAGGAGGTGCACCCGCAGCCGCCCCTTCTGCCCACGGACCCGGCCGGCCGCGCGCGGGTGCGGGCACTGGCGCTCGCCATCGCCTGCGACATCCACCCGCTGAACAACCTGCGCGTCCTCAACTACCTGCGCAGCCCGCTGGGCCAGGACGAGGAGGCGCGCAACACGTGGTACCGCCACTGGGTGGCCGAGGGGTTCGACGCGCTGGAGGCGATGCTGGCGAACGACCCGGCCACCGGGCGCTTCTGCCATGGCGACGCGCCGACACTGGCCGACGTGTGCCTCGTGCCGCAGGTCGCCAACGCCGAGCGGTTCGACTGCGACCTCGCCCCCTACCCCACCATCCGCCGCATCGCCGAAGCCGCCCGCGCCCTGCCCGCCTTCGCCGCCGCCGCCCCGGAGAAGCAGCCGGACGCCGAATAACCGTCACCTCGCATCGCGAACACGTTGGGTTTTCGGCTGTGCCTCAACCCAACCTACGGCGTCAGCACGCTGGCGGCGACGTGCCTCACCCCCTCGTCGTCGCAGATGTAATAGACGATCATGGCGCGCCCATCGGGAAACGCGGTCACCCACGGATAGCCGACGTCGCCCGACGGCGCGTCGTCGCGCACGACGATCTCCTCGGCCTCCGCGATGTCCCCGGCGCATGGGTCCCACACGCGGGCGCGGACGCCGTAGGGTTCGTGACGGTAGCCGTAGGCGACCAGAAGCCGGCCATCCGCCATCACGCAGGCGTCATAAGGATGGCCGACCACCTCGTGCCGCTCCCACGGCTCCCACGTCCGGCCGAAGTCGCGGGAGGTGGAGGTCACAAGATGGTCGCCGAGGCCGGTGGTCCGGTGCAGCGCCACCAGCCGCCCGTCCGCGGTCAGCGTCAGCCCGCTCTCGCAGAAGCCCGCCTTGCCCTCGGCGTCCAGCGCGATGAGCGAGCGGTACTCCCACGTCTCGCCCCGATCATGGGAGGCGTAGAGGTGGCTGGCATACTGGCCATTGCTGGGGTGGTGGGCGTAGGTCGCCTGGAGGATCGTGCCGTCCGGCGCCTCCACCGCGCGGCCGCGCAGCGCACCGCCGTGCAGCGGCCGGATGCCCGGCACCGTCTCCCCCTGACCCGGCAGTTGCGGCAGGAATCGGTGCTCCGACCACGTGCCCCCGCCGTCGTCGCTGAACCGCGCATAGGCGCCCCAGAACAAGTAGAGGTCGCCGGTCTTCAGCGGGCTTCCGACCACGCCGATGCCGCCCGCGCGCATCGCCTCGCCGTCCTTGGCCGGCAAGGGATACCAGCAGAAGCCGGTCAGCAGGACGCGCCCGTCGCGCAGCACCAGCAGGCTGGCGTCCTGGTCGGCCGCCTGCGCGTCCGGCGGCAGCGTCAGCGGCGGCGCCAGCACCGCGCCGTCCGCCGACACCGGCACGACCACGGCCTGCGAGCGGCTGTCCAGGTGATCGACGTTGTTGAAGCCGTTCTCGGTGCGCCGGTATTCCTCCCCGCGCAGCCAGCGGTGGTCGCGCGCGCGACGGAAGGCGACGAGCGACACCCCGTCGGCGCGCGTCGCCACGGACGGGAAGGAGGCGTAGTAAGACGGGTCGCGGAAGACGACCCGGTGTGCGATCGAGAAGGACCGGCTCACCGTCAGCTCCGAGCATGCCAAGGGGCGGAAGGACAACGCCTTTGTGCGGTGATCCGTGCGGGCGGTCGAGGAAATTTTCTTCGCCGTGAAGTTTCGCCCCTATCCCGCCGCCGCCCGCGTCTCCGCCTCCACCGCCTCGATCACGTCCGACGCCACCACCACCTCGCACTTGTGCTCCAGGTGCTCGCGCAGCAGCCGCGCCAGACCGGCGCCGTCACGCCTGGACAGCGCCTCCAGGATGCGTTCGTGCTCGCGCACCGCCTCGTCCCAGCGTTCGCGCGACATGTTGGCGATGAAGCGCACGCGCCGGATGCGGCCGGCGAGGCTCTGATACATGCCGGTCAGCACCGGGTTGTCGGCGGCGGCCAGGATGGCGCGGTGGATCGCCTCGTTCAGCTTGAAGTAGTTGCGCAGGTCGCGCCGCGCGTAGTGCGCCAGCATCTCGTAATGCAGCGCCCGCACCTCCTCGATCGCGCCGTCGGTGATGCGCTCGCACGCCAGTTCACCGGACAGCGCTTCCAAGGCGCCCATCACCTGGAACATGTCCTCGATGTCGCGCCGGGTCAGCTTGGTGACGCGCGCCCCGCGGTTGGGCAGCAGGACCACCAGCCCCTCGCTCGCCAGCACCTTCAGCGCCTCGCGCAGCGGCGTGCGGGAGATGCCGAACAGTTCGCACAGCTCGCGCTCGTTCAGGCGCTCGCCGGGCGGCAGCTCGCCCTCCACGATCATCTCGCGCAGGCGGCCGACGACCTCCTCGTGCAGGCTGGCGCGGACGATGCGGGTCAAGAGGCGCCCTCCCCCACCTTCTCATCAAGGGCTCGGGCCAGCAGAACGGCAACGTGCACGGCATCCTTGCCCGCACCATCCTTGATCTGGTGGCGGCAGCTCGTGCCGTCGGCCACCAGGACCTCGTCCGGTCCGGCGGCGCGCGCGGCCGGCAGCACCCCCATCTCCCCCATCGCCATCGACACCTCGTAATGCTCCGCCTGATAGCCGAAGGCGCCGGCCATGCCGCAGCAGCTCGACGGGATGGTGGACACCTCCAGCCCGGGGATGAGCTTCAACACCCGCTCGACCGGCGCCATCACGCCGAACGCCTTCTGGTGGCAGTGACCATGCAGCAAGGCGCGCCGGACCGGAAGGGGCTTCAAAGGCAGATTGAGCCGCCCGGCGGCGTGCAGCCCGTCCAGGAACTCCTCGAACAGCATGGCGTGGGCGGCGATCTTGTTGGCCTCGCAGCCGGGCACCACCGCCTTGATCTCGTCGCGCAGCGTCAGCAGGCACGATGGCTCCAGCCCCACCACCGGCACGCCGCGCTCGACGAAGGGCCGCAGCGCCGCCAGCAGGCGCGTCTGCTCCGCCCGCGCCTGCTCCACCAGCCCGGCCGACAGGTAAGTGCGGCCACAGCACAGCGGGCGCCGCTCCCCGTCCGTGGGCAGCAGCGGGTGCACGGTGTAGCCGGCGGCGCGCAGCACCTTCACCGCCGCCCGCGCGTTGTCCGCCTCGAACCAGCGGTTGAAGCAGTCGGCGAACAGCACGACCTCGCCCGCCGTGCCGGGAGCGGCCCGATCCGGCTCGCGGTAGGGATCGCGGTGCCAGCGCGGCAGCGGCCGGTGGCGGCTGAATCCGGTCAGCCGCTCCATCAGCGCCGGCAGGCCCGGAATGCGGTCACGCAGGTTCAACAACCAGCCAACGCGCGAGGCCATCGTCGCGTAGCGCGGCAGCTCCGCCACCATGCGCTCGCGCAGCGGCACGCCGTGGCGCTGGCGGTAATGGTGCAGGAACTCGATCTTCATGCGCGCCATGTCGACGCCGGTCGGGCACTCGCGCTTGCACCCCTTGCAGCTCACGCACAGGTCCAGCGTGTCGTAGAGTTCGTCCGACCCCAGCGCGTCCGGCCCCAACTGGCCGCTGAGCGCCAGACGCAGGGAGTTGGCGCGCCCGCGCGTCACGTGCTGCTCGTCCTTCGTGGCGCGGTAGGACGGGCACATGACGGCCGCGTCGTTCTTGCGGCAGGTGCCGTTGTTGTTGCACATCTCGGCGGCACCCAGAAACCCGTTCCACTCCGACCAGTCCAGCGCCGTCTTCACGGGCGCCGCCGCGTAGCCCGGCTTGAAGCGGAACAGCGAGCGGTCGTCCATGCGCGGCGGATCGACGATCTTGCCGGGATTGAACAGGCCGGCGGGGTCGAACGCTTCCTTCACCTCCTTGAACGCGCGCACCAGCCGGGAGCCGTACATCGGCTCGTGGAACTCCGAGCGCACCAGCCCGTCGCCGTGCTCGCCGGAGTGGGAGCCCTTGTATTCGCGCACCAGGGCGAACGCCTCCTCGGCGATGGCGCGCATCTTCTTCACCTCAAGTTCCTGCTTGAGGTTCAGGACGGGGCGCACGTGCAGGCAGCCTTCGGAGGCGTGCGCGTACCACGTCCCCGTCGTGCCGTGCCTGGCGAACACCGCCGTCAGCCGCTCCGTGTAGTCGGCGAGGTGTTCCAGGGGGACGGCGCAGTCCTCGATGAAGGAGACGGGCTTTCCCTCCGTCTTCATCGACATCATGATGTTCAACCCGGCCTTGCGCACCTCCCAGATCGCCGCCTGGAAGGCCGGATCGGTCGCCTCCACCACCGAGCCGGGCAGGCCCAGGTCGCCCATCAGCGCGACCAGCCCCTTGAGGTTGGCGATCTCGGCGTCGCGGTCCTCTCCGGCGAACTCGACCAGCAGCAGCGCGTCCGGCTCGCCGACGATGAAGCGGTCCATGGTGGCGCGGAACAGCGGAATGTCGCGGCCCAGCCGGATCATGGTGCGGTCCACCAGCTCCACCGCCGCCGGCCTCAGCGCCACGATGTGCTGCGCCGATTCCATCGCCTTGCGGAACGTCGGGAAGTGGCAGACGCCCAGCACCTTGTGCTTCGGCAAGGGCGACAGTTGCAACTCGATCCGCTCGAAGAAGGCCAGCGTGCCTTCCGACCCTACCAGCAGCTTGGCGAGGTTGGGCGTGTCGCCCGCCAACTGGTCGATGTTGTAGCCGCCGACGCGCCGCCGCACCTTGGGGAAGCGGGCGGCGATCTCGTCCGCCTCGCGGGCGTGCAGGCCCTTCATGGCGTCGGTCAGATCACGCCGCCGCGCGGTGTCGGGTGCGCCGCCGTCCAGGCGGAGCGCGCTGCCGTCGGCCAGAAGCGCGTCGATGGCGCGCACGTTGTGCACCATGTTGCCGTAGCGCAAGCTGCGCGTGCCGCAGGAGTTGTTGCCCGTCATCCCGCCGATGGTCGCCTGCGCCGACGTCGAGACGTCCACCGGGAACCACAGCCCGTGGGCTTTCAGTTGCCGGTTCAGCTCGTCCAGCACGATGCCCGGTTCGACCACCGCGACGCGGGCCTGCGGGTCCACCGAGACGACGCGGTTGAGGTGCTTGGAATTGTCGATGATCAGCGCGGCCCCCACCGTCTGCCCGCACTGCGAGGTGCCGCCGCCGCGCGGCAGCAGCGGCACTCCCTCCTCCGCCGCGATGGCCAGCGCCGTGCGCACGTCCTCCGCGTGGCGCGGCACGACCACGCCCACCGGCTCCACTTGGTAGATCGACGCATCGGTGCTGTAGCGCCCGCGAGAGAACGCGTCGAACAGCACGTCGCCTTGCAACGCGCGCCTGAGCCGCCCGGCCAGCGCGCCGTCGCCGATCCGGGAGGGGCGCGCGAGCGGCGTGCGGGAATCGAGCGGCATGGTGGGAAGCTCCTCAGCGTGGATGTTTCACCGGCAGGATAGCATTTTGCATGCAAAACACAAACGGGGCGCCGGGAGGGGAGGATTGGGTGCAGGACCTGCGCACCAGGGAAATATTCTATATTTTTCAATCATATGAAAGGTAATAGGCAATAGGGAACAGGCCCGCCTACCACTTCAGAACAGCACCAGGACGCGAAATCCTGATTGCGCCGAAGCATTTTGCATGCAGAATTCCGTCAGTTCACCAAACAAACAGGCGGGCGGCGCCCGCGCGCTTCGCGCGGCGGCACCCCAGGGGGAGGAGAGCGCTTCATGGCTCAGCGCAGCGGCCGTCATTTCCTGCAGATCCCCGGCCCGACCAACGTGCCGGACCGCATCCTGCGCGCCATGGACCGGCCGACCATCGACCACCGCGGCCCCGAGTTCCAGGCGCTGGGGCGGGACGTGCTGGCCGGCATTCGCCCGGTGTTCGGCACCACGCAGCCGGTGATCGTCTATCCCTCCTCCGGCACCGGGGCGTGGGAGGCGGCGATCGTCAACACGCTGTCGCCCGGCGACAAAGTGCTGATGTTCGAGACCGGCCACTTCGCCACACTCTGGCGCAACCTGGCATCGAAGTTCGGCATCGCGTGCGAGTTCGTGCCCGGCGACTGGCGGCACGGCGTCGACCCGGCCGCCGTCGAAGCCCGCCTCACCGAGGACCGCGGCCACGCCATCAAGGCGGTGATGGTCGTGCACAACGAGACGTCGACCGGCGTCACCAGCCGCATCCCCCTGATCCGCAAGGCCATCGACCACGCCAACCACCCCGCGCTGTTCCTGGTGGACACCATCTCGTCCCTCGCCTCCATCGACTACCGGCACGACGAGTGGGGCGTGGACGTCACCGTCGCCGGCTCGCAAAAGGGGCTGATGCTGCCGCCGGGGCTGGGCTTCAACGCGGTGTCGCCGAAGGCGCTGGCGGCAGCGAAGACCAATCGCCTGCCCCGCTCCTACTGGGATTGGGAGGACATGCTGAAGGCCAACGCCACGGGCTTCTTCCCCTACACGCCGGCCACCAACCTGCTGTACGGCCTGAAGGAAGCCGTCGCCATGCTGATGGAGGAAGGGTTGGCGAACGTCTTCGCCCGCCACGACCGCCACGCCGAGGCGACGCGCCGCGCCGTGCGCGCCTGGGGGCTGGAGGTGCTGGCCGCCGACCCGGCGGAGTATTCCAGCTCGCTTACCGCCGTGGTGGTTCCGGACGGCTTTGATGCCGACCGCCTGCGCGCGGCGATCCTGGAGCGGTTCGACATGTCGCTGGGCACCGGTTTGGGCCGCCTCGCCGGCAAGGTGTTCCGCATCGGCCATCTGGGCGATTTCAACGATCTGACGCTGATGGGCACGCTGGCCGGCGTGGAGATGGGGCTGGCGATCACCGGCATCCCGCACCGCGCCGGCGGCGTGGCGGCGGCGATGCAGCACCTGCAGGGCAATGAGACGCGCGACGCGGCCCAGGCCGCCGAGTGACGGAACAAGAACAAACCCATTGGGGAGGAGATGCGATGAACACCGTCCGGAGTCTGTTCGCCTCCATACTGCTGACCGGGTCGCTTGTCGCGGCTCCGGCCCTGGCGCAGACAGAGATCAAGCTGGGCCACGTGGGCGAGCCCGGCTCGCTGTTCGAGAAGTCGTCGTTGGCCTTCGCCGAACGGGTGAACGCCAAGCTCAGTGAAAAGGGGCTGGCCGACAAGGCGAAGGTGGTCGTGTACGGATCGAGCCAGCTCGGCGGCGACACCGACATGATGAAGAAGCTGAAGCTGGGCACCATCGACCTGTCGCTGCCTTCCACCGTCATGTCGTCGGTCGTGCCGGCCTTCGGGCTGTTCGAAATGCCCTATCTCGTCAAGGACCGCGAGCACATGAAGCGCATCCGCGACGAGATCGTCACCCCCACCCTGGCGCCGATGGCCGAGAAGGAGGGGTACAGGATCCTGGCGGTGTGGGAGAACGGCTTCCGCCACATCACCAACAACCGTGGCCCGATCGTCAAGCCCACCGACCTGCAGGGCATCAAGCTGCGCGTGCCGCAGGGCGTGTGGCGGGTGAAGATGTTCCAGACCTACGGCGCCAACCCCAGCCCGCTGGCCTTCTCCGAGGTGTTCGTGGCGCTGCAGACCGGCGTGATGGACGGACAGGAGAACCCGCTGGCGCAGATCTATCCGGCGCGTTTCTACGAGGTGCAGAAGTACCTGTCCATGACCGGCCACGTCTACACTCCGGCCTACCTCACCGCCGGCCGAAGCTGGAGCAAGTTCCCGCCCGAGGTGCAGCAGGCGCTGACCGAAGCCGCGCGCGAATCCCAGGACGACGTCTACCGCATCGCCGCCCAACTCGACGATGAGCTGCTGAAAAAGCTCAAGGAAGCCGGCATGCAGGTGAACGAGGCCGACAAGGACGCCTTCATCAAGGCGAGCGCTCCGGTCTACGACGCCTTCGCCAAGGAGGTCCCCGACGGCAAGGCCCTGATCGACCGCGCGCTGGCGCTGGCGAGCAAGTCGTAATTTTCCAATCCCTCCCCCGCCGGGGGCGGGGGAGGGAGTAAATGGAGCCCCCATGGCCGCCCTCCGCACCTTTCGCACCGGTTTCGAGCGGGTGCTCGACACCATCGTCGTCGTCCTCGTCGCCGGCCTGGCGCTGATCGTCTGCGCCGGCTTCCTGTTCCGCGCGGCCGGGCAGTCGCTCGTCTGGTACGACGAGGTGGCGGCCATCGGGCTGTGCTGGCTCACCTACTACGGCTCGGCGCTCGCGGCGCTCAAGGGTGCGCACATCGGCTGTCCGGAGGTGGTCAACCTGATGCCGCCGCGCTGGCGCGTCGCCGCCACCATCGTGGCCGAGGCCTGCGTGTTCCTGTTCTTCGCCGTGCTGGCCTGGACCGGGCTGGAGGTCTGGCGGATCCTGGAGGGCGACACCCTGGTCAGCCTGCCCTCCGTTCCCATGCAGCTCACCCAGTCCGTCATCCCCATCGGCGCCGTGCTGTTCATGCTGGCCGAGGCGCTGCGCCTGCCCGATGCGCTGGCCGAGGCACGCGGGGCCGGCTTTGCCGACGCCGAGACGAAGGAGGCGCAGATGCACGCCGCCGCCGCCAATGCCGCCGCCAACGCCAATGCCAGCGCCAACCGTACCGCCGGGGAAGCCATGCACCGGAGCGCGCCGCGATGACCCTGGGTTTCATGCTGTCCGGGATGCTGGCGCTCGTCCTGCTGAACGTGCCCATCGCGGTGGCGCTGGGGCTGGTGGCCCTGGTTACCATCACCGTCGTGCAGGGCGCCGACATGCTGCCCAACGTGGCGCTGGTGATGTTCGAAGGCGCCACCAACTTCCCGCTGCTGGCCGTGCCGCTGTTCATCCTGGCCGGCGCCATCATGAACGCCTCCAGCATCTCGCGCCGGCTGGTCGCCTTCGCCACGGCGCTGGTGGGGTTCGTGCGCGGCGGCCTGTCCATGGTGTCGATCGGCGCCTCGCTGTTCTTCGCGGAGATTTCCGGATCCGCTGTGGCGGACGTGGCGGCGCTGGGCAGCATCCTCATCCCGGCGATGAAGAAGCGCGGCTATTCCAAGGAGTTCGCGGCGGCCGTCAGCTCCTCCGCCGCCAGCCTCGCCATCATCATCCCGCCGTCGATCCCGATGATCCTCTACGCCGTCATGTCCGGTTCGTCGGTGGTGAAGCTGTTCGTCGCCGGCATCATCCCCGGCCTGCTGGGCGCCGTCGGGCTGGCGACGGTGGCGTACGTGCTGGCGGTGCGCAACGGCTTCCCGGTCGAGGACCGCTTCCAGGCGTCGCGCGTGTGGGCGACGTTCAAGGACGCGATCTGGGCCTTCCTGCTGCCCGTCATCATCCTGGGCGGCATCTTCGGCGGCTTCGTCACGGCGACCGAGGGGGCGGCGCTGGCCGTGCTGGCGGCCCTCTTCATCGGCGGGGTCATCTACCGCGAACTGAACCTGCGCGAGTTGCACCAGGCCTGCATCGAGGGCGGCATCCAGACCGCCGTCGTCATGCTGCTGGTCGCGGCGTCCGCCCTGATCGGCACCTTCCTGACGGAGGCGCAGCTTCCCCAGCAACTCGCCCACGCCATCGGCGGCATCACCACCGACAAGTACGCGGTGCTGGCGCTGTTGAACGTGGCGTTCCTGGTTCTGGGCATGTTCCTGCACTCGGCCGCCGCCATCATCCTGGTGGTGCCGATCGTCATGCCGCTGGTGGCGCAGGTCGGCATCGACCCTATCCACTTCGGCCTGGTGGTCACGCTCAACCTCGCCATCGGCCAGCAGACGCCGCCGGTCGCCAGCGTGCTGATGGCCGCCTGCTCCATTGCCAAGGCGGACATCTGGGCGACGACGCGCGTGAACCTGTGGTTCATCGGCGTGCTGTTGCTGGTATTGCTGTTGTGCACCTACGTGCCGGCCATCTCGCTGACGCTGGTCAACCTCTTCTACGGACCGTGAAGCCCCCATGATCGACGAATTGCTGATGGAGCGCGGTGACGGTGGCATCGTCACCCTGACCCTCAACCGCCCGCACAAGCTGAACGCCATGACCAAGCCGCTGTGGCGGGCACTGGGCGAGGCCATCGGCGAACTCAACGCCGACGACACGGTGCGCTGCATCGTCATCCGGGGCGCCGGCGGCAAGGCGTTCAGCCCCGGCAACGACATCTCGGAGTTCGAGACCGAGCGCTCCAACGTCGAGCAGGCGCGCGTCTACGGCGCCATCATGCACACCACGCTGGGCGCCATGCGCGCCTGCCGCCACCCCATGGTGGCGCTGATCGAGGGGATCTGCGTCGGCGGCGGACTGGAGATCGCCGCCAACTGCGATCTTCGCGTCTGCGGCGAATCCAGCCGCTTCGGCGCGCCCATCAAGAACCTCGGCCTCGTCATGGCCTATCCGGAGATCGAGGCGCTGTTCAAGCTGGTGGGCCGCGCCGTGGCGCTGGAAATCCTGCTGGAGGGCCGCATCTTCGGCGCGCGGGAGGCCAAGGAGAAGGGCCTCGTCACCCGCATCGTCCCCGACGATCAGATCGAGGCCGAGGCCTACGCCACCGCCCGCCGCATCGCCGAGGGCGCGCCCCTGGTGGCGCGCTGGCACAAGACGTTCGTCGCCCGCCTGGAGAGCGGCGCGCCGCTGACCCCAGAGGAATTGGAGGAAGGCTACGCCTGTTACGGCACCGAGGATTTCCAGATCGGCTACCGCGCGTTCCTGGAAAAACGCAAACCCTCGTTCGAAGGGCGTTAAGATACCCTCCCCCGGCCCCGCCGGGGGAGGGAGAAGAGGGACGCAATGACCAAGGACGCGAAAGGCCCCCTGTCGGGCCTCAAGGTGGTGGAACTCGCGCACATCATGGCCGGCCCGGTCGTCGGGCTGATGCTGGCCGACATGGGCGCGGAGGTGGTGAAGGTGGAGAAGCTGCCGGGCGGCGACGACAGCCGCCGCATGGTGCCGCCCACCATCGACGGCGAATCCGCCGCTTTCATGATGATGAACCGCAACAAGCGCGGCATCGCCCTGGACCTCAAGCAGGACGGCGGCAAGGAGGTGCTGCGGCGCCTCTTGAAGGACGCCGACGTGCTGATCGAGAACCACCGCCGCGGCACCATGGAAAAGCTCGGCTTCGGCTACGACGCGGTGAAGGCGATCAATCGCAAGATCATCTATTGCGAGATTTCCGGCTTTGGCCGCACTGGGCCGCTGGCCGACCAGGGCGGCTTCGACCTCGTGGCGCAGGGCATGTCCGGTCTGATGAGCATCACCGGCGAGGGGCCGGGCCGCCCGCCGGTGAAGGTCGGCGCCCCGGTCACCGACATCACCGCCGGCCTGCTGGGCGCTATGGGCGTGCTGGCGGCGCTGCACGAGCGTGCCCGCACCGGCGAGGGGCAGCGCGTGGACACCTCGCTGTTCGAGGCGGGCATCGTCCACACCTATTGGCAGTCGGCCATCCGCTTCGCCACCGGCGTCAGCCCCGGCCCCATGGGCTCGGCCCACCCGCTGAACGCGCCCTACCAGGCGTTCCCCACGGCCGACGGCTGGATCAACATCGGTGCGGCCAACCAAGCCAACTGGTTGCGCCTGCTGGACGCCATCGAGGCCGCGGACCTGCGCGACGACCCGCGCTTCGCCGACAACCCCGGCCGCATGAAGCACCTGGACGAACTGACCGATATCCTCTCGCCCATTTTCCGCCGCCACACCACGGCCGAGTGGCTGAGCACCCTGGAGAAGGCCGGCATCCCCGCCGGCCCGGTGCTGAGCATCGCCGAGATGCACGAGCATCCGCACACCAAGGCGCGCGACATGGTCGTGGAGGTGGAGCACGCCCGCGCCGGCACGGTCAGCACCCTGGGCCTGCCCATCAAGTTCTCCCGCACGCCCGGCGGCGTGCGCTCCGGCGCGCCGGTGCTGGGGCAGCACACGCGGGACATCCTGGCCGAACTGGGCTACGACGAATCCGCCATCGAAGACCTCGCACAGAAGAAGGCCGTCGCATGACCGAAGACCGCGCCGAACGCGCCGCCGCCCTCCTCGCCGCCGCCCGCACCGGCGACCGGCTGCGCGAACTGCCCGAGGACTGCCGCCCGCGCACGGCGGAGGAAGCCTACGCCATCCAGGACGTGGTGCTCGCCCGCACCGGCCCGGCGCACGCCTGGAAGGTCGGCGCCAAGACGCCCGAGGCGGAACCCGCCTGCGCGCCGATGCCGGCCTCCACCGTCCACGCCTCCCCCGCCACGCTGCGCGGCGACGCCTTCGGCGTGCGGCTGATCGAGGCGGAGATCGCCTACCGATTCGGCCATGCCCTGCCGCCGCGCGCCAATCCCTACACGGCCGACGAGGTGCTGGCCGCCGTGGACGCCGTGCTGCCGGGGATCGAGGTGGTGGACGGCCGCTTCCAGGACCGCAACGCGGTGGACGCGCTGAGCATCCTGGCCGACAACATCACCAGCGGCGCCTACGTGACCGGCGCCCCGGTCACCGATTGGCGCCGGGTGGAGGCGGCCCGCCAGGGCGTGCAGTTGCGCGTCAACGGCGCCATCGTGGTGGACACGGTGGGCGGCAACCCGGCCGGCGGCGACCTGACGCGCCTGCTGGTGTGGACGGCGAACGCGCTGTCCATGCGCGGGCACGGGCTGAAGCCCGGCGACGTCGTCACCACCGGCTCCTGCACCGGCATGACGCCGGTCGGCCCCGGCGACGCGGTGGAGGCGGAATTCCCCGGCCTCGGCACCGTGTCCTTGCGCTTCGACACACCAATGTGATTGCCCGGACCAGAGAAACAGGGAGAGCGTGATGGTGGAGATGGTTCCGGGCATCGAGAAGTTGCTGCCCGACATGAAGGCGTGGCGGCACGACCTGCACGCCCACCCGGAGACGGCGTTCGAGGAGCACCGCACCAGCGACGTGGTCGCCGAGAAGCTGGCCTCCTTCGGGCTGGAGGTGCACCGGGGCCTCGCCGGCACCGGCGTGGTCGGCGTGCTGCGCAACGGCGACGGCCCGGCGGTGGCCTTCCGCGCCGACATGGACGCGCTGCACATCCATGAGGAGACCAACCTCCCCCACCGCTCGCAAAACCCCGGCCGCATGCACGCCTGCGGCCACGACGGCCACACGGCCATGCTGCTGGGGGCCGCCCGCTACCTGTCGGAGAACCCCGGCTTCCAGGGCTCGCTCGCCTTCATCTTCCAGCCGGCCGAGGAGAACGAGGGCGGCGGCCGCGTGATGGTGGAGCAGGGCCTGTTCGATAAGTTCCCGGTCCAGCAGGTCTACGGCATGCACAACTGGCCGGGCCTGGAAGTGGGGAAGATGGCCCTGCGCTCCGGCCCGATGATGGCGTCCTACGACGTGTTCGAGTTGACGCTGACCGGCCGCGGCACGCACGCCGCCATGCCGCACCTGGGCACCGACGTGATCGTCGCCGGCACCCAGATCGTCAACGCCTGGCAGACGATCCCCAGCCGCAACACGCACCCGGTGGACGCGGCGGTGGTCAGCGTCACGCAGTTCCACGCCGGCGACACCTGGAACGTCATCCCGGCCAGCGCCGTTCTGCGCGGCACCACCCGCACCTTCCGCCCGGAGGTGCAGGACCTGGTGGAGCGCCGCATGCGCGAGCTGGCGCAGGCCATCGCCGGCGCCTTCGGCGTGGAGATGAGCTTCCGCTACGAGCGCCGCTACCCCTCCACCGTCAACACGGCGGCGGAGACGGAGCTGGCCCGGCAGGCGGCGGCCCGCGTGGTGGGCGAATCGGCGCTCGACCTCGACCCGATGCCCAGCATGGGCGCGGAGGACTTCGCCTTCATGCTGCAGAAGCGGCCGGGCTGCTACGTCTGGCTCGGTGCCGGCAGCCAGGAAGGCGGGCGCAACCTGCACAGCCCGCACTACGACTTCAACGACGAGGTGCTTCCCATCGGCGCCAGCTACTGGGTGCGGCTGGCGGAGGCGGTGCTGCCGAAGAGTGCGTGAGTTGGGGCGCCCGGCGGAGTTCCATGCAACGCAAAGCGGGGGAGGGGTCGGGAGGGGGGTAAAGCCCCCATATTGAACAAACTCAAACCGTGAATACCTGCCATTTCCTCACCCCGTAAACGGGAATTGCACACAGGCGCGTTCCGGTTCATAGTCGGCACCTCAAGTGGTCGGACCAATCGGAAGATGGCAAGCGCCTTCGACACCCCCATTCCCGGCCGTGGCGGCATCTGGGAAAAGCCGGACTCCCTGTGGGAGGCGACGGCCCCGCCGCCGCCGGCCCTGCCCACGCTGACGGAGCCCGTGCGCGCCGACGTGCTGGTCATCGGCGGCGGCTTCACCGGCCTGTCGGCGGCGCTGCACATCGCCGAGTCCGGCAAGAGTGCGGTGGTGCTGGAGGCTTCCGAACTCGGCCGGGGCGCGTCTGGCCGCAACAACGGGCAGGTCATCCCCACCCTCACCCGCCCCGACCCGGACGACCTCGTGAAACGCTTCGGCCCGGAGGCGGGCGAGCGATTCGTGGCGCTGGTGCGCGACAGCGCGTCGTATCTCTTCGACAGCACCCGCCGCCTGGGCATCGATTGCGCGGCCGAGCAGACAGGCTGGGTGCAACCCGCGCACTCCCCCGGCCGCATGAAGATCGCCGAGCGCCGCGTGCAGCAGTGGGGCAGCCGTGGCGCGCCGGTGGAGTTGCTGGACCGCGCGCAGATGGCGTCACTCCTGGGCACCGACGCCTATTTCGGCGGTTGGACGAACCGCACCGGCGGCCACATCAACCCGCTGGCCCTTGTGCGCGGCCTGGCATCCAAGGTCGTAACGGCCGGCGCACGGGTCTTCGTCAATTCCCCCGCCCTGTCGGTGGAGCGGCGCGGCGATGTCTGGATCGCGCGCACGCCGCAGGGCGAGGTGACGGCCGACGCGCTGGTGCTGGGCACCAACGGCTACACCGCGCAGGTCTTCCCGCAGGTCCGCGACGAGGTGGTGCCGGTGCTGTCCTGGCAGATGGCCACCACACCGCTGGGCGACAACGTGCGCAAGACGGTGCTCCCCGGCCGTCAGGCCATGTCGGACACGCACGGCGACCTGCGCTTCATGCGCTGGACCGCCGACAACCGGCTGGTCAGCGGCGGCGGCCTGATCGTGCCGTGGAACGGGGCCGACCGCCTGCGCCGCATCGTCGGGCAGCGGCTGGGGAGCATGTTCCCCGCTCTCCAGGGCGTCGCCTTCGACCATGTGTGGAACGGCCGCATCGCCATGACCACGGACTACACCCCGCGCGTCCACCGGCTGGCCGGCAACGGCTTCGCCTGGGCGGGGTGCAACGGGCGCGGCGTGGCGCTGTCCTTCTCGCTGGGGCGCGAACTGGCCTACGCCGCACTCGGCCGGGACACGCGCGACCTCGCCCTGCCCTTCACCGAGCCGACGCCGCTCCCCTTCAACGCGTTGCTGCAGCGCATCGGGCCGTTGAAGCTGCTGCAATACCGCTGGAACGACGCCCGCGAAATCTGATTCGGGAGACCACGATGGCCGACACCCCCGACTACCCCGCCCTGCTGCGCAATTCCTACGCCATGCGCGCCGCCGCCTACGCGCACATGTTCGACGTGCTGCGCGAGCGGTTCGGCACCGAGACGGCGCTGGAGGTCGGCAAGGAATCGACCCGCCGCCTGGGCGAGAGCATGGGCGTGAAGTACGCAGCACTCGGCCCGTCCGACCTGGAGGGCCTGTGCGGCGCCTTCCTCGACGGCATCCCCAACCGTGACGCGATGTTCGCGCCGGAGGTCAAGCGCTGCGACGGGGAGGCGCTGGAAATCCACTTCCACCGCTGCCCGTTGAAGGAGGCGTGGCAGGCGCAGGGCCGCTCCGACGCCGACCTGGAACTGCTGTGCCAGATGGCCGGCGCCATCGACGGCGGCCTGTTCGAGGCGGCCGGCTTCACCTTCAGGGGCGAGACCTGGAAGCCGGGCGACGAGGGCTGCTGCCGCCTGAAGGTTCTTCCGGGCACCGCCGAGTAACACCGACGAACGATACAGGGAGCCATGACCATGACCCTCCGCCTTGCCGCCCTCACCGCCGCAGCGCTCGTGGGCCTCGCCGGTTCGGCACTCGCCGCCGACACCGTGAAGCTCGGCTACCAGTTGCCGCTCACCGGCGACACCGCCCAGTACGGCCAGGACTTCCGCAAGGCCGCCGAAATCGCGTTGGAGGAATTCGCCAAGGCCGGCAAGCCCTTCAAGGTGGAGATCGTCTTCGAGGACAGCCGGTCGGATGCCAAGGAGGGCGTGAACATCGCCCGCAAGTTCGCCGACGACAAGGCGATCGTCGGCGTGCTGGGCGACTTCACCTCCACCGTGTCGATGGCCGCCGCCCAGGTCTACAAGGAGGCCGGCGTGCCGCAGCTCTCGCAGACGGCGTCGCACCCCGACTACGCCAAGATCTCGCAGTGGCAGTTCCGCAACATCGCCACGCAGGCGCAGGAAGGCCCCTACAACGCCAAGTGGATGCTGTCCAAGGGCGTCAAGAACGTCGCGGTGATCGCCGAGCAGACGGACTGGGGCCAGTCGGTGGTGTCCGGCTTCACCGAGGGCGTGAAGGCCAATGGCGGCACCGTGGTGTTCTCCGAGAACTTCAACCGCGGCCTGAAGGACTTTCGCTCGCTGATCAGCAAGATCGAGCGCGCGAAGCCCGACGCCATCTACACCGGCTTCTTCTACGAGGACGGCGCGCAGTTCCTGAAGCAGCTCCAGCAGTTGGGCGTCAAGATCCCGGTCTACTCCACCTCGGCCGCCTACAGCCCGAAGCTGATCGAACTGGCCGGCGAGGCGGCGGAGGGGCTGCGCCTGACGTCGAACTTCCTGCCCACCGACCCGTCGCCGCACGTGCAGCAGTTCGTGGAGGCGTGGAAGAAGCGCTCGGACGGCGCCACCCCCGGCCAGTTCCCGGCGCAGGCGTATGATGCCGTGCGCATCATGATCGCCGCCGTCGAGCGCGCCCAGCCGAACCCGACGCGCGAGAGCGTGCGCGCCGAGCTGGCCAAGACCAGGGACTTCCCCGGCGTGACCGGCAAGACCACCTTCGGCCCCGACCGCGAAGCCGAGAAGGAGCTGGTCAAGGTCGAGGTCAAGGGTGGCCAGTTCGCGCCCGTGAAGGAGTGATAACACCCCTCTCCCCCGCCCCCGGCGGGGGAGAGACGGGACAAGCCCCCAAGGATCAGGCGTGGGTTTGGGTTGAGCGCCAGCGACAACCCAACATTCCCGGCGGTGCGAAGGATGTTGGGTCCAGACCCAACCTACGCCTTGCTTCCTTCGCGGGGATGACGGCTGAAAAGAAGAACGGAGCGTGCTCCCCGTGGACTTCATCGACCCCTACTACCTCCAGCAGTTGGCGATCGGCCTGTCGCTGGGCATGACGTACGCGCTGATGGCGATCGGCTTCACGCTGATCTTCGGCGTGCTCAACGTCGTCAACTTCGCGCATGGCGAGATCTACACGCTGGGTGCCTTCGCCGGCCTCGTGCTGATCACCGCCGCGGCGCCGCCGATCTTCGCGGCGATCTTCGCCGCACTCGCCATCGGTGCCTTCGCCGGCTTCTCGCTGGAGCGTCTCGCCTTCAAGCCGTTCCGCCGCTTCACGGACGAGGCGTCGCTGAAGTCGCGCGCCATGCGCGAATCCACGCTGCTGTCGTCGCTGGCCGTGTCGATCATCGTGCGCGAGGGGCTGGAGATCGTCTTCGGCTCGCAGATGCGTTCGGTCCCGTTCGAGTACCTGATCAACACCCCCGTGCGCGTCGGCCCGGTGATCCTGGTGACCGGCGACTTCATCATCTTCGCCGTTTCCGCCGTCATGCTGATCGGGCTGCAATACCTGCTGCGGCGCACGCGCGTCGGGCTGTCGATCCGCGCCGTCTCCAACAACCCGCTGGGGGCGAAGTACGTGGGCATCGACACCGACCGCACCATCATCATGACGTTCGTCGTCGGCTCCATGATGGGGGCGGCGGCGGGCATCCTGGTCGGGCTGTATTATGGCGCGATCTTCCCGGCCATGGGCTTCGTGCCGGGCATCAAGGCGTTCGTCGCCATGGTCATGGGCGGGCTGTCGTCGATCCCCGGCGCGGTCATCTCCGCCCTGATCCTCGGCGTGGCCGAGAGCATGGCGACGACCTTCGTGTCGTCCGGCTGGTCGGACATGGTGGCCTACGGCTTCCTGATCCTGACGCTGATCTTCTTCCCCAGCGGACTGTTCGGAGCCGGCCGTGAACGAGTCTAGAAGCCCCACGCGCCTGATCGTCCCGGTGCTCGTCCTGCTGATGGTGTTCGCCGCGCTGCCGGCGGTGCTGGCTTCGTTCGACCGCGGCTACTTCTACCAGATCGCCAACCTGTCGCTGATCTTCGTGCTGCTGGCGGCGTCGTTGCATCTCGTCACCGGTGTGGCCGGTCTGCTGCACCTGGGGCACGCGGCCTTCTACGGGGTGGGCGCCTACACGGCGGCCCTGCTCGCCACCAAGGCGGGGCTGGGCTTCACGTTCACGCTGCCGCTGTCGGGGCTGGTGGCGGCGCTGATCGCCTTCCTGGTGGCCCTGCCGACCATGCGGCTGGTCAGCATCTACTTCGCCGTGGCGACGCTGGCGATCGGGCAGATGCTGTATCTGGTGATGCTCAACTGGGTCGACTTCACCAAGGGGCCGAACGGCATCATCGTGACCAAGGGGCTGAACCTGTTCGGCTTCGACCTGTCCGGCCGGCTCGGCACCTATTACACGGTGGCCGCGGTGGTGACGCTGTGCGTGATCGCCATCGGGCGCCTCAGCCATTCCTACTACGGCAACGCGCTGCGCTCCATCCGCGAGGACGACCAGTGCGCCGACGCCATGGGCGTGCGCACCGTGCGGCTGAAGATGGAGGTGTTCACGTTGTCCGCCTTCTTCGCCGGGGTGGCGGGCAGCCTGTGGGCGCACATGACCGGCTACATCTCGCCGGGTGACTTCAAGTTCTCCGAATCCATCCTGATCCTCGCCATGATCGTGGTGGGGGGGCTGGGCAGCCTGCCGGGCGCCATCATCGGCGCGCTTCTCCTGATCCTGCTGCCGGAAGGGCTGCGCGGGATGGGCGACTTCCGCAACGTCATGGTCGGCGTGGTGATGTTCCTGTCCATCCTGTTCCTGCCCCGCGGCCTGCTGGGCGAGGTCTCGGCGCTCAAGCTGGTGCGCCAGCAACTCAACGCCGCGTGGCGGCGCACGGACAACGGCATCGGGATCGGCTGGCGATGACGACGCACCTCCTGGACATCGATCAGGCGACGCGGCGCTTCGGCGGCGTGCTGGCCGTGGACAGCGTCAGCTCCCACGTGGACGAGGGTGAACTGGTCGGGCTGATCGGCCCGAACGGTGCGGGAAAGACGACGCTGTTCAACCTCATCTCCGGCTTCACGCCGCTGTCGGCCGGCACCGTGCGTTTCCGCGGGCGCACCATCAACGGGATGCGCCCGAATCAGGTGGCGCGCCTGGGCCTGGGCCGCACCTTCCAGAACCTGCGCGTGTTCCCCAACATGTCGGTGTTCGACAACGTGTCGGTGGGCGCCGTCGGCACGCTGCCGCAGGGGCCGTTCGGCGCGCTCTTTGCGCGCGACGGGCGCGCAAAGGACATCAGCGACCGCACATGGCACGCGCTGGAACTCGCCGGCCTCACCGGCGTGGCGGACGAGCTGGCGGCCAATCTCTCCTACGGCCGGCGCAAGTACCTGGAGATCGCCCGCGCGCTGGCCATGCAGCCGAAGTTCCTGATCCTGGACGAGCCGGCCGCCGGCTTGAACGACACCGAGACGCGGGACCTGGCCGCCTTCATCCGCCGCCTGCACGCGGGCGGCTTGACGATCATGCTGGTCGAGCACGACATGAACCTCGTCATGGGCATCTGCCAGCGCGTCATCGTGCTGGCGTCCGGCCGCAAGATCGCCGACGCCCCGCCGGACGAG
>DASPIO010000378.1:0-4949 GCA_035629155.1 Azospirillum sp.
CGCCGCCTACGCCAAGACCATCACCGATGCCGACATCGTGCTGTACGCGGGCATCTCGGGCGACACCAACCCGGTGCACCTGAACCAGGAATACGCCAGCGGCACCATGTTCCAGGGCCGCATCGCGCACGGCATGCTGACGGCCGGCTTCATCTCGGCGGTGCTGGGCACCAAGCTGCCGGGGCCGGGCTGCATCTACATCTCGCAGAACCTGAAGTTCAAGGCGCCGGTCCGTTCCGGCGACACGGTGACCGCCCGCGCCACCATCACCGAGATCATCCCGGAAAAGCGCCGCGTCATCATGCGCACCGTCTGCACCGTGGGCCAGACCGTCGTCCTGGAAGGCGAGGCGATGCTCATGGTCCCTTCGCGCGGCTGATCCGGCACCGCCACGGCGGCTGATCCGCGCACGCGCATCGATCCCCGCGCGTTTACCGCGCGCCAGGGCTGGTCTATATACTCGCCCAGCGGTGTGGCCCGCCCTTCCGGCGGGCCGCTGCGTTTGAGGCGTTTTCATGCGACTGTTCCGACACACCACCGACCTGCCCGCCGACGCACGCGGCGCCGTCCTGGCGCTCGGCAACTTCGACGGCGTTCACCGCGGCCACCAGGCGGTGATCGGCGAAGCGCAGCGCATCGCCCGCGCGCTCGGCACGGCGACCGGCGTCGTCACCTTCGAGCCGCACCCGCGCACCCTGTTCCGCCCCGGCGACCCGCCCTTCCGCCTGTCGCCCTTCCGCGTCAAGGCCCGCCATGTGGAGGCGCTGGGCGTCGATCTGATGGTCGTCTGCCACTTCGACGAGCGTTTCCTGCACAAGAGCGCCGAGGACTTCGTCGAGGAGGACCTCGTGTGCGGCCTGGAAATCCGGCACGCCGTGTGCGGCTACGATTTCCTGTTCGGCCACGGCCGGCGCGGCGACGTGGCGCTGCTGGAGCGGCTGGGCGCGGTGCATGGCTTCGGCGTCACCGCCGTGGGGCCGGTGGCCGACCCGCACGGGGGGATCTACTCCTCCACCCGCGTGCGCGACGCGCTGCTGGCCGGCAACCCGCGCGAGGCGGCGCACCTGCTGGGCAGCCCGTGGGAGATCGAGGGCCGCGTCGAGCACGGCGACAAGCGCGGCCGAACCATCGGCTTCCCCACCGCCAATCTGGAGATGGGCGAGTACCTGCGCCCGGCCTACGGCGTCTACGCCGTGCGGGCCGGCGTCGACCACGGCCCCGTCACGGTGTGGCACGACGGCGTCGCCAACCTCGGCCGCCGCCCGACGGTGGGCGGGCTGGTCGAACGTCTGGAGGTGCACCTGTTCGACTTCGCGGGCGACCTCTACGGGCAGCATCTGCGCGTGCAGCTCATCGACTTCCTGCGCCCGGAACGCAAGTTCTCCGGCCTGGACGAGTTGAAGGCGCAGATCGGCCTGGACGCCGACGCGGCGCGCCTCGCCCTCTCCCGGCCGGCGGCGGACTGACGGCCATGGTGCTGACGGCCATGGTCGAGCGCGTCATCCTGCTGCTGTTCATCCTCGGCCGCGGCGGCCCGACCACCGTGGACTTCGACACGTACGCGCAATGCGAGGCCGCCCGGCCGCAGCTCGTCGCCATCTACCAGGACATGACCGGCAACGAGGTCTTCGCCCGCTGCGTGGCGCTGAAACTGCCGGCGAAGTGATCCTGAACCTCCGCGTTGCGATTCCGCGGGGCAGCGGCTACACAGGGCACGCGTCGCACCGCGCCCCGTGAACCCGCCAGAGGCCCGCCCATGTCCACCAACTTCGCCGCCCTCCCCGACAAGGCCGTGATCGCCGCCACCGCGGCGAAGCTGCTCCTGGAGATCAAGGCGCTGCACTTCAACGCCGAGAAGCCGTTCATCTTCACTTCGGGCTGGGCCAGCCCGGTGTACACGGACTGCCGCCGCATCATCTCCTTCCCGCGTGCCCGCGCCGCGCTGATGGACATGGCGGTGGCGACGATCACCCGCGAGTGCGGGTACGAGAGCATCGACGTGATCGCCGGCGGCGAGACGGCCGGCATCCCCTTCGCCGCCTGGATTTCCGAGCGCATGGGCCTGCCCATGCAGTACATCCGCAAGAAGCCCAAGGGCTTCGGCCGCAACGCCCAGATCGAAGGCGTGGTGGAGGACGGCCAGCGTGTGCTGCTGGTCGAAGACCTCGCCACCGACGGCAAGAGCAAGGAGAACTTCGTCACCGCGCTGCGCACCGCGGGCGCCCAGGTGACCGACACCTTCGTGATCTTCCACTATGGCATCTTCCCGCAGTCGAAGACGAACATGGAGAAGATCGGCGTGCGCCTGCACGAGCTGTGCACCTGGTGGGACGTGCTGAAGGTGGCGCGCGAAAACGCCTACTTCGATGCAAACACGCTGGACGAGGTGGAGAAGTTCCTGCACGCTCCGGTGGAGTGGTCGGCCGCGCACGGCGGCAAGTCCACCATGGACTGATACAACGACGGAGTGTTGCGATGAAGGTCTTCGCCGCGGCGGTGGCCGCCCTGCTGCTGACGACAGCCACCGCCGGGGCGCAGAGCCCGACCGGCCTGTGGGGCGTGGTGGAGCAACTGCGCGGCAAGACCTTCGTCGACCTGACGCACGCCTTCCGCCCGGGCATCCCGCATTGGCCCGGCTTCGACGAGGAGGAGCGCGTCGTCCTCTACCACTACGACCCCGGCGTCGGCCGCAAGGGTTCCGGCTTCCTGGTGGAGGAGTTCCGCCATGTCGGCCAGTGGGGCACACACGTCGACCCGCCCGCGCACTTCTTCCGCGGCAAGCGCGCGGTGGACGACATCCCGGTCACCGAGATGCTGCTGCCGCTCGTGGTGATCGACGTCTCGGCCAAGGCGGCGGCAAACCCGGACTATCAGGTCACCCTGGACGACCTGAAGGCCTGGGAAGCGAAGAACGGCCGCGTGCCGCAGGGCGCCTTCGTGGCGCTGCGCACCGACTGGTCGAAGCGCTGGCCGGACGCCAAGGCCATGCGCAACGCCGACGCCGCCGGCACCGCCCACTATCCGGGCTGGAGCAAGGAGGTGCTGACCGCCCTGTACGGGGACCGCAAGATCACCGCGTCGGGCCACGAGACCACCGACACCGACCCCGGCATCGCGACCAGCCGCGACGACTATTCGCTGGAAGCCTACATTCTGTCGACCGACCACTACCAGATCGAGCTGCTGGCCAACCTGGACAAGGTGCCCGAGGCCGGCGCCATCGCCGTGGTCACCTTCCCCAAACCCGAAAAAGGCTCCGGCTTCCCGGCCCGGGTGTTCGCCATCCTGCCGTGATGGCGGCAACGCTGGGGTTTTCGCCGCGATCAACCCGACGTCACGCTACTCCTTCAACAGGTGCTCGTACCGGGCGTCGGTCAGGGTCTTGAGAAAGGCGACCAGCGCCTTGATGCGTTTTGCGTCCAGCGCCGGGCCGGTCTCCAGTTCCTTCAGCGACAGGGTCTTGGCGACCTCCGGCCGGCCCCAGGGTTTGCCGGTCTCCGGATTGATCTGCGCCGATTCCGCCGTGCTGTTGTACTTGTTGTAGAAGCGGATGACCGTCTCCAGGTCCTTGAAGGCGCCGTTGTGCATGTAGGGGCCGGTGACGGCGACGTTGCGCAGCGTCGGCGTCTTGTATTTGCCATCCTGCGCGGCGCCCTTCGTCTTCGGGTTTTCCATCAGGCCATGGTCGACGAAGCGCTTGCCCTTGCCGTTGGCGGCGCGCAGCTCCGCGTTCACCGGCACGCCGATGTTGTGGAACTCGTAGTTGGTGAAGGTTTCCTTCTCCGCCGCCGGCATGGACCTGAGCTGGTGGCAGAGGTTGCAGTTGGTGAACTGCGTGGAGAAGAACAGGGTCATGCCCAGATCCTCCTCCGCCGTCATCTTGTACGCGCCGCGCAGGTGGCGGTCGTACTTGGAATCGAACGGCGCGAACAGGTCGGTCTGCTCGAAGCGGGCGATCGCCTCGGTCATGGCGTCGTACGCCGTGTCGGCGTTGTCGAGCACGCCGGCGCCGAACAGCGCCGGAAAGGCGCGGACGTAGGCCGGGTTCTCCCTCAGCCGCTCCAGCACCTGCGCCTTCGACGTCATCGCCATCTCGCCGGGGTTCAACGGCGGTCCGCCGGCCTGCTCCTTCAGGTCCGCCGCGCGGCCATCGTGGAACTGGCCGCCCACCGCCTTGCCCTTGGTGATGCTGAAGGCCGGGCTGAAGCGGGCGTAGGCCGCCGTCGGCGCGTTGCGGTCACCCAGCGATTTGCCGTCGGCGCCCAGCGATGCGGCCCCGCCGCGCGGATCGGCGAAGCCGAACTCCGGGCTATGGCAGGTGGCGCAGGATTGGGTGCGGTTGATGGACAGGTTGGTGTCGAAGTACAGGGCCTCGCCCAACGTTTCCACGCTCGTCGGTTCGCCCGGCTGGCCGAACGCCGCACCCGACGCGGCGACGATCACGAAGCTGGCGGCGGTGAGGAAACCCAGGCGGCGGGACGGCGCGGTGGACATGGCGATGCTCCAGGGGGACATGGCGCGACCCTGCACCGAATGCCCCCATTTCGCAATGATAATCATTATCATCATGGTGGGGCCAATGGTCGCTGCCCCTGTTCGCGCACCACCCGTGCGCGGGAAGCCGCCGGCCGTCCTTGACCGCAACGCACACGCGGCTAATATCCGGCGCCATGATGCTGATGTGGCGGGTCCCGTCGCGCGCGGCGCGAATTACCGGCCCGGCTCTCTGAGGAGGGCCGGGGCGCCTTTCCGTGTGTTCACGTCGGGGGCCGGAGCGCCGCCGCCCGACGGTCTTGTCCTTTAGGAAACCCGATGACCCGCGACTACAAATCGACCGTCTTCCTGCCGCGCACCGACTTCCCCATGCGCGGCGGCCTGCCCCAGAAGGAGCCCGAGCTGCTGAAGCGCTGGGCCGACATGGACCTGTTCCAGCGCCTGCGCGACACGTC
>DASPIO010000379.1:0-27615 GCA_035629155.1 Azospirillum sp.
GTGCGCCATTACAAGGAGGTGGTGGCGCTCGACGACGTCAGCTTCGACGTGATGCGCGGCGAGACGGTGGGCATCGTCGGCCGCAACGGCTCGGGCAAGTCGACGCTGCTCCAGGTGCTCAGCGGCACGCTGCGCCCGACCGCCGGGACGGCGGAGATCCACGGCCGCGTCTCGGCGCTGCTGGAACTGGGGGCCGGCTTCAACGGCGATTTCACCGGCCGCGAAAACGTCTACATGAACGCGGCGATCATCGGCCTGTCGCGCGAGGAGATCGACGCGCGCATCGACCGCATCATCGCCTTCGCCGACATCGACGACTTCATCGACCAGCCCGTGCGCGTCTATTCCAGCGGCATGTACATCCGGCTGGCCTTCGCGCTGGCCATCTCGGTCGACCCCGACATCCTGATCGTCGACGAGGCGCTGGCGGTGGGCGACGAGGCGTTCCAGGCCAAGTGCTTCGCCCGCGTCACCGAGTTCCAGAAGCAGGGCGGCACGCTGCTGTTCGTCAGCCACGACCCGCGCGCGGTGGTGCAGTTCTGCAAGCGCGCCCTGCTGCTCGACCACGGGCGGCTGATCCTGGCGGGTGCGCCGAAGACGGTGATCACGCAGTACCAGCGCCTGCTCTACGCGCCCGTGGAACAGCGCGACCAGATCCTCCAGGAGATCGCCGGCATGGGCGAGGGGGCGGGCGGCGAGGCGGCCGAGGCCCCGGCGCCGGCCGAGGCGGAGTCGAACGGCGTAGCGGCGGTGGACGGCGGCGACCCGTTCCACGACCCCAACCTCGTGGCCAAGAGCCGCACCGAATACGCGGTCAACGGGGCGCGCATCGTCGACCCGCGCATCGAGACGCCGGACGGCCGCACGGTCAACGTGCTGCGCCGCGGGCAGGAGTATGTCTACCGCTACGAGGTGCACGTCGAGCGCGACGCGTATCAGGTGCTGTGCATGATGATCTTCCGCACGCTCCAGGGCTACGGGCTGGGCGGCATGGGATCGCACCGCCCCTCGCAACTCATCCCGGAGGTGACGGCCGGCAGCGTGCTGGAGGTGTCGTTCCGCTTCACCTGCCGGCTGTTCGGCGGCACGTACCTCACCAACTGCGGCGTCACCGCGTCGGAATACGGCGAGCGGCAGTACCTGCACCGCGTCGTCGACGCCGTCATGTTCCGCGTGGAGGCCGAAGCCGACATGCCGCCGACCGGCACCGTCGATTTCGGCCTGGAACCCACCGTCGCCGTGCGCAGCACCGCCCCGGCGGTGCGTTAGCCTTTGCGCTGCGCGGCGTGCAGCATGCGCTCGCGCTCGGCGAACCACAGGTCGGCGTAGCCGCAGCCGCGGAACTCCTCGAAATATGGGCCACCGATCGTGTAGTGCAGGTTGGAGACGTCCTCCACCGCCGCCGGCGGGTCGTAGTCGACGAGGTGGTTCCAGCGGTGCGGGATCTCACCGATCAGGCCGTCGTCGCCCAGCCACTTGAACTGGTGCAGGTCGGTGCCGGTCGCCGTGTTGACATACTCCGGCGTCAGCGCGGTGCAGCGCGCGCAGTTGAACAGCATGACGCTCGACCAGTTCTTCTTCTCGTACCTGGTCTGCGGCGCGCCGAGGAACTTCACCGTCTCCTGCGGCACGTGATGGTGCTTGACCACCTGCACGGCGTAGCGGTCGTCACGCAGGTCGTAGAGCTTGGCGACGTCGTCCAGCATCAGCATGTCGCAGTCGAAGAACAGCGCCCACCCCTCGAATCCGGCCAGATACGGCACCAGAAAGCGCGAGAAGGAAAAGTCCGTCGATTGCAGCGGGTGCCGCTCGCGCCACATCAGTTCGCCGAGCTGGCTCAGCATCAGTGGCGCAACCGTGACCGGGCGCGAGGCACGCGCCAGGATCGAATGCGCGAACACGTTGTAGGCGGCCGCCTCCCGGGGGTCGTAGCCGATGAAGATGCGGATCATGATCGGAGATTTCCTGTGCGCCAGAGACGGGAAGGGGGATGGTCAGCACTGCCGGCCCAAGGTCGCGGGCACGATAGAACAGCCCTCCCGCCACGGGTAGTGGCAAAGCTGTCGCGCCACCGGTCCCGGAACCCGGATGGCGGCGCGCTTGACGCCGGGCTTGATGGTGGGACAGTGTCCGCTGCCTCGCTATGGACCTTCGCATGACCCGCCCGCTTTCGGCCGCCACGGCCGCGATTCGCTATGGCTCCTCCGCCTTCCAGGCCAACCGCGAGCGGCTGACCGGGCTCTATTCGGCCAACGCCGGCTTTCTCAACGCCTACGTGGCGTCACTGGCGGCCGACGACCCCGTCTGGCTGTACGTGCGGTCGGCCGAGGACGCGACGGATTTCGCCGAGCGCTACGCGGCGGGCCACCCGGTCAAGGCGGCGCTGCTGCCGGACGTGGCCCAGCTCGCGCAGCCGGGATGCCTGTACCTGGCCGCGCCGGTCGTCGGCACCGCCGCCTGGCACCGCCGCTTCGTGGGTGCCCGCGGCTACAGCCTGTGCGGCGTTACCCACACCATCTCCACGGCCCGCGTCATGGACGCCGTCACCGACCTGCTGATCGCTCCGGTGCAGAGCTGGGACGCCCTGGTCTGCACCTCCTCCGCCGTGCGGCGGGTGGTGCAGGGTGTGCTGGACAGCACGACGGACTATCTGGCGCAGCGCGTCGGCGCCCGGCCGCCCATGCCCGTGCAACTGCCGGTCATTCCGCTCGGCGCCGACACCGCAGCCTATGCCCCGGCCGATGCCGAGGCGCGGCGCAATGCCTTCCGCACCGCTCATGGCATCGGCGACGACGACGTGGCGCTGCTGTTCTTCGGCCGGCTGTCGGCGCACAGCAAGGCGCATCCGAACGCCATGTTCCGCGCCGCCGAGGCGGCCGCGCGGCGCACCGGCAAGCGCCTGGTGCTCATTCTCGCCGGCTGGTACCACAGCGACCAGCAGCGCGACGCCTTCCGGGGTGCTGCGGCGGCGCTGATGCCGTCGGTCCGTCTCGTCGCCGTCGACGGGCGCGAGGCCGACGTCAAGGCGGCCGTCTGGCATGCGGCGGATGTCTTCGTGTCGCTTACCGACAACATCCAGGAGAGCTTCGGCCTTACCCCCGTGGAGGCCATGGCGGCGGGCCTGCCCTGCGTGGTCAGCGATTGGGATGGTTACCGCGACACGGTCGAGGACGGTGTTTCCGGCATGCTGATCCCGACCCTGCTACCGCCGGCCGGTGCCGGCGAGGAAGTGGCGCTGCGATTCGCGCTCGACGCCGACGATTACGAGACCTACCTCGCCCGTGTCTGCCAGAGCGTCGTTGTCGATGTCGCCGCCGCGGCCGACGCCATCGCCACGCTGGCCCTTCAGGCGGAGACGCGGCGCCGGATGGGCGAGGCGGCACGCCGGCGGGCCCGGATGCTGTTCGACTGGCAGGTGGTGATCACCCAATACCGCGCGCTGTGGCACGACCTCGCGGCCCGGCGCGCGGTGGACGCCGAACGGGCCGGGCGCGGCGCCGACGCCCCCGCATGGCCGGCCCGCGAAGATCCCTTCGCCCTGTTCGCGCCGTTCGCCAGCCGCAGCCTCGGTCCGGATGCGCGGATCGCCGCGGCGGTGGGGGCGCCGGTCGCAGCCCTTGCGGAGGCGACGCGGACGCCGCTGGACGTCATCGATCCGGCGCTGCTGCCCGTGGCCGATGCCGCGGTGCGGCAAATCGCCTCGGCCGGCCGGCCGCTCAGCCTCGCCGACATCGTCGACCGCCGCAGCGCCGCACGCAACCACCTCATGCTGCGCGCCTTGGGGTGGCTCGCCAAACTCGGGATCGTCAAGGCATGACGTGGACAGGGATCATCCGCCGTCCGTGGTGAGAAAAATTTAACCTCCTGCTAGAGACTCACGGCTAGTCTGCGAGACCAGCCGCAACAACCGCATGCCGCAATGGGGTCCGTCTTGTCCGAACGCAGCCGATCCGCCTCGATAGGCAAGCGCCTCGCCAACCCCGCGGCGAGCTGGATGCAGGACGCGCTGGCGGAACTCGATGGCTGTTCAGTGCTGGTCACCGGCGGCACCGGATCCTTCGGGCGCCGCTTCGTCGAGACGCTGCTGACCCGCGCCAAGCCCCGGCGCGTCATCATCTTCTCCCGCGACGAATTCAAGCAGTACGAGATGCAGCAGCACCTCGGGCCCGAGTGGGGATCGAAGCTGCGCTTCTTCATCGGCGACGTGCGCGACCGCGAGCGGCTGGAACTGGCCATGCGCGAGGTGGACCTGTGCGTCCACGCCGCCGCGCTGAAGCACGTGCCGGCGGCCGAATACAACCCGATGGAGTGCATCCACACCAACGTCTACGGCGCCGAAAACGTGGTGCGCGCCGCGCTCAGCACCGGCGTGAGGAAGGTGGTGGCGCTGTCCACCGACAAGGCGGCCAACCCGATCAACCTGTACGGCGCCTCCAAGCTGGCGGCCGACAAGATCTTCATCGCCGCCAACAACCTGTCGGGCTCGCTGGGCACGCGCTTTTCCGTTGTGCGCTATGGCAATGTCGTGGGCTCGCGCGGCAGCGTCATCCCGCTGTTCCGCAAGATGGTGGCCGACGGCGCCACCTGCCTGCCCATCACCGACGAGCGGATGACCCGCTTCTGGATCACGCTGCAGCACGGCGTGGACTTCGTGGTGTCGTGCTTCGCGCTGATGCAGGGCGGCGAGATCTTCGTGCCGAAGATCCCCAGCATGCGCATGGTCGACGTGGCGCGCACCCTAGGGCCGGGCCTGCCGTACAAGGTGGTGGGCATCCGCCCGGGCGAGAAGCTGCACGAGGTGATGATCACCGAGGACGACTCGCGCCAGACTTTTGAGCTGCCCGACCGCTTCGTCATTGAGCCGACCTTTACTTTCTGGAGCCACGAATCCTACGAGCGGCTGGGCGCCAAACCGGTGCCGGACGGTTTCCGCTACGCCTCCGACACCAACACCGATTGGCTGGACAGCGCCAGTCTCGCCAAGCTGCTGGCCGAGGCGCTGTGAGCACAGGCTTCCTGCCCTACGGGCGCCAGAGCATCGACGAGGACGACATCGCCGCCGTGGCCGCCGTGCTGCGCGGTGATTGGCTGACCCAGGGTCCGGCGGTGGAGGCGTTCGAACGCGCGCTGGCGGTCCGCACCGGGGCCGCCCACGCGGTGGCCTGCGCCAACGGCACGGCGGCGCTGCACCTCGCCTGCCTGGCGCTGGGGCTCGGGCCCGGCGACGCGGTGGTGGTGCCCTCCATCACCTTCCTCGCCACCGCCAACGCGGCCCGCTATGTCGGTGCTGAAGTGGCCTTCGCCGACGTCGATCCCGACACCGGCCTGATGCGCGTGGAGGACGCCGCCGCCGCCGTCGCCCGCGCCGGGGCCAAGGGATGGCGGGTGCGCGCGCTGGCCTCCGTGCACTTCGCCGGGCAGGCGGCCGACCTCGCGGGGCTCGCCGAATTCGCGCAAGCGCGCGGACTCGTACTGATCGAGGACGCCTGCCACGCCGTCGGCACGCGGACGTGCGATGTGGAGGGGCGTTGGGCCGAGGTGGGGGCGTGCCGGCACGGCGGCCTCGCCGCCTTCTCCTTCCATCCGGTCAAGACCATCGCGGCGGGCGAGGGCGGGGCGGTCACCACGAACGACGCCGCGCTGGCCGAGCGGCTGCGCCGCTTCCGCAACCACGGCATGGTGCGCGAGGCGGAACGCTTCTCCGACCCGGAACTGGGGTTCGAGGCCGATGGCACGGCGCGGCCCTGGGTCTACGAGATGCCGGAGCCCGGCTTCAACTACCGCCTGACCGACATCCAGAGCGCGCTCGCGCTGAGCCAGATCGGCAAGCTCGACGGCTTCGCCGCGCGCCGGCAGGAGCTGATGGACCTCTACGCGCGACGCCTGGAGCCGCTGGCGCCGCTGGTCCGCCCGCTGGGCCGGGTCGAGGGATGCCGGCCGGCGTGGCACCTGTGCGTGGCGCTGGTCGACTTCGCCGCCGTCGGCCGCAGCCGCAGCGCGGTGATGACCGACCTGCGCGCCCGCGGCATCGGGACGCAGGTGCACTACCTGCCCGTGCACCGGCAGCCCTATTACCGCGACCGCTACGGCACCCTGGCGCTGCCGGGGGCCGACGGTTTTTACGCGCGGGCGCTGACGCTGCCGCTGTTTCCGGCCATGGCCGATGCCGACGTGGATCGCGTGATCGACGCCCTGGCCGAAGTGGTGGGTGCCGCCTGACGATGCTCGCCTCTTTGCGTGCCCTGGTCCTGGCCTGCGCCGGCACGGTGCTGCTCGCGCTGCTGGCCATGGCCGCCTACTTCGCGCTGAACCTCGCCGCAACCTTCATCGACCGCGACGCCGCCACGGCGCGCATCCGGCAGGCGGCCGAGGCCGGCGACTTTGCGCGCGACGTGCCGCTGCCGCTGGGGGCGGACGAGGTGCTGCCGCGCATCGCCGGCAACGACTGCCGGGTGCTGGCCGGCGTTGTCTTCCCCTATCCCAGCCGGGTCGACGAGGCGCTGTCGCCGCGCATGACGGCGGAGGAGCCGCCGGTCATCCCACCGTCAGCCAACGGCCTGCCGAAGCCGCCCTGCCTGCGCCTGATCACGCTGGCCGGGATGGCCGATCCGGGGGCGGCGGCGGGCTATGTCTACCACCGCTACCTGCACGGTCACCGGCTGTTTGCCCGCGTCCTGGCGCCCTACGTGCCGCCGCTGGCGCTGGGCGCCATCACGCTGGTCGCCACGCACGCGCTTGTCCTCGTGCTGCTGGGCGCCGCCCTGGCGCAGGCGGCGGCACGCGGCGGTGCGGGAAGCGCGCCGGGCCGCGCGCGCGACCATGCCTTCGCTGCCCTGGCTCTGGCCTTCCTGCTGTTCTACGGGCTGGGCCTGTTCGGGTGGAACTTCTCGCTGGCGCTGCCGGACGTGGTCATCCTCGGCTTCATTCTCTTTGCCTACCGGTATCCGCTGGGGCGGCTGGGCGAGCGCGCCTTCGTCCTGACGGTGGCCGGCTTCGGCGTGCTGACGGCGGTGTTCGAGTTCCTGACCGGCGGCATCCCGCTGGGCCTCACCGTGCTGCTGGGCATGGTGGCGCTGGGCGAGGCGCCGGACCGCCGCGCGCTGGTCTGGCGCGCCGTGCTGGGCACGGCGGTGTTCGGCACCGCCATCGCCGCCTGTTTCGCCATCAAGCTGGCCTTCCTGGTGCTGTATGCCGGGCCGGGCGAGGCGGCGACCTTCTTCGCCTCGCTCTCCGAGCGCACCGGCGGCCGTTTCGTCTACGGGCTGACGCCGGCCGACCTGGCGCGCGCGCAGCATTTCGGCTTCGATCTTGGTGCGGCGGAGGGGCGCCTGCTGCCCAGCCTCGCCTATCTGCTGTTCCGCCTGGGCGAGGCGAGCCACCGCATCGCCTTCGGCTCCGGCGCCCTGGGCACCGCCGTGCTGGCCGGGGCGACGGTCCTGGTGCCGACGCTGGCGGTCCTGGCGTGGCGCGCACCGGCTGGCGCCGACGCGCGGTTGCCGCGGGCGGAGACGGTCCTGCTGCTGCTGACGCCGCTGGTCCTGCTGCTGTGGTTCCTGGCCTTCGTCAACCACACCATCCTGCACGCCGTGTGGATGGTGCGCGTGCTGGTGTGGATGCCGGCGTTGGCCGCCGTGCTGGCTGTGCGCGCCGCGGCTCGTCCGGAGGGCCTGGGCCTGAGGCACATGGCCGCATTCCGCACGGCTGATCGGCAGCCGCGCGGCGGTTCCGTTTGAATTACCGGGGGGCGGACGCTAAATTGCCCGCGCCGACGGTCTCGGCATCGTAACAGAGCTTGGTGACAACACGACATGACGCAGAAAATCCTGATCACCGGTGGCGCCGGATTCATCGGATCCGCCGTGATCCGCCACCTCATCGCCGAGACGGACGTGGCGGTCGTCAATGTCGACAAGCTGACCTACGCCGCCAACCTGGCTTCCCTGAATCCGGTCGCCGACAACCCGCGCTACGCCTTTGAAAAGGCCGACATCTGCGACCGCGCGCTGATGGCGCACCTGCTGGAGAAGCACCGCCCGACCGCGGTGATGCACCTCGCCGCCGAGAGCCACGTGGACCGCTCCATCGACGGGCCGGGCGCCTTCATCATGACCAACGTGGTCGGCACCTACGCGCTGCTCGACGCCTCCATCGCCTACTGGCGCTCGCTGGACGAGGCGGGCCGCGCCCGCTTCCGCTTCCACCACATCTCCACGGACGAGGTGTTCGGGTCGCTGGGCGAGACCGGCTTCTTCACGGAAACCACGCCCTATGACCCCAGCTCGCCCTACTCGTCGAGCAAGGCGTCGTCCGACCATCTGGTGCGCGCGTGGCACCGCACCTATGGGCTGCCGGTGGTGCTGTCCAACTGCTCGAACAACTACGGGCCGTGCCAGTTTCCCGAGAAGCTGATCCCGCTGATGATCCTGAACGCGCTGGACGGTCGCCCGCTGCCGGTCTACGGGCAGGGCACCAACGTGCGCGACTGGCTCTACGTCGAGGACCACGCCCGCGCCCTGTGGGAGGTGCTGTCCAAGGGCGTGCCCGGCGAGTCCTACAACGTCGGCGGCAACAACGAGATGAAGAACATCGAGGTGGTGCAGATGATCTGCGGCATCCTCGACGAGGTGGTGGACCCGCTGCCCGGCGGCCCGCGCCGTGGCCTGATCACCTATGTCAAGGACCGCCCCGGCCACGACCAGCGTTACGCCATCGACGCCTCCAAGATCCGCCGCGACCTGGGGTGGGAGCCGCGCGAAACCTTCGACACCGGCCTGCGCCGCACCATCGACTGGTACCTGGACAACCGTGCCTGGTGGCAGCCGCTGCGCGCCGGCGTCTATGCCGGCGACCGCCTCGGCCTCGCCGTCTGAGCAAAGCCACAAGAGCGTAGCCACAGGAACGGGAAGAAGGCCGCACCATGAAGGGGATCATTCTCGCCGGCGGGTTGGGCACGCGCCTCTATCCCGTGACGCACGTCGTGACCAAGCAGTTGCTGCCGGTCTACGACAAGCCGATGATCTACTACCCGCTGTCCACCCTGATGATGGCGGGCATCCGCGACATCCTGGTGATCTCCACGCCGCACGACCGGCCGCTGTTCGAACGCCTGCTGGGCGACGGCACGCAGTGGGGCATCCGCCTCAGCTACGCCATCCAGCCGGAGCCGGCGGGCATCGCCCAGGCCTTCATCATCGGCAAGGACTTCATCGGCGGCGAGCCGTGCTCGCTGATCCTCGGCGACAACATCTACTTCGGCCACGGCCTGCCGGCCATGCTCCAGGACGCCGCCCAGCGCAACGAGGGCGCCACCGTCTTCGGCTATTGGGTCAGCGATCCGGAACGCTACGGCGTGGCCACCTTCGACGCGCAGGGCCGCGCCATCGACATCGAGGAGAAGCCGGCGCAGCCCAAGTCCAATTGGGCCGTCACCGGCATCTACTTCTACGACCGCCACGTGGTCGAGATTGCCGAGAACCTGAAGCCGTCGGCGCGCGGCGAGCTGGAGATCACCGATCTCAACCGCGTCTACCTGAACGCCGGCACGCTGTGCGTGGAGCGCATGGGCCGCGGCTTCGCCTGGCTGGACACCGGCACGCACGACAGCCTGCTGCAGGCCGGTCAGTTCGTGCAGACGGTGGAGGCCCGCCAGGGCCTGAAGATCGCCTGCCCGGAAGAGGTCGCCTATCAGATGGGCTACATCGACGCCGCCCAGCTCCAGCGCCTCGCCGAGCCGCTGCGCAAGAGCGGCTACGGCCAGTACCTGCTGGGCCTCGTGGAGCGGTCGCACCGCTGATCCGGATATGTGGGCGTCCGTCGTCATTCCGACCAAGAACGGCGGCGCCCTCTTTCGCCGTGTGCTCGACGGCGTGCGCGCGCAGGAGACGCGCGCGCCGTTCGAGGTGGTGGTCATCGACAGCGGTTCGGCCGACGGCACGGCGGAAGCGTGCGAAGGGCTGGAGGGCGTGCGCCTGCACCGCATCCCGCCGCAGGACTTCGGCCACGGCCGCACCCGCAACCTGGGCATCTCGCTGGCCCGCGGCGCGTTCGTCGCCCTGATCACGCAGGACGCGCTGCCGGCGGACAGCCGCTGGCTGGCGGAATTGCTGGCACCCTTCGAGGCCGACCCGTCGATCGCCGGCGTGTTCGGCCGGCACGCCGCGCACGCGGGCGCCGACCCCTTCACCCGCCGCGACCTCGACACCTTCTTCGACGGTCTGGCGGCCGGGCCGGCGGTGGTGCGTGTGGACGACCCGGGGCGCTGGCGCGCCGACGCCGCGTGGCGCCGTCGGCTCGCCTACTTCTCCAACAACAATTCGGCCCTGCGCCGTTCGGTGTGGGAGCGCATTCCATTCCCCGACGTGGAATTCGCCGAGGATCAGGCATGGGCGCTGCGGGTGCTGGAAGCCGGTCACGCCAAGGCCTACGCCGACCGCGCGCTGGTCTTCCACTCGCACGCCTACGGCTTCTCGGAGCGGCTGACGCGCTGCTTCGACGAGGCGGCGGCGCTGTGCGCGCTGGACGGGCGAAAGCTCTGCCCCACGCCGCTGCACTTCCTCACCGGGCTCGGCGGGCGGATCGTGCTGGACCAGCTCTATGCGTTGCGCAGCGGACTGTATGCGCGCGACCCGCGCGCCGCGCTGATCCGGCCGGCCGACACGCTGGCCCGCCAGATCGGCTACCTGCTGGGCAGCCACGCGGGGCTGCTGCCGGCGCGCTGGCGCCGCGGCCTGTCGCGCGAAGCCACGCTGAAGAGCGTTTAGGGGCGTTCGATGTCGTTCAGCGAGAACCTGTCCCGCCTCCGTCTGATCGCCCGGCAGTCCGGCCCGCTGGGTGCGCTGCGCTTCGGCTGGCGGCATTTCCGCGAGCGGGTGTGGACGGTGGACGTGGCGGCGCGCTACGGCTTCGTCTCCGCCCCGCCGTTCGGTGCCCTGCCGGAGCGGCCGGAGCCCGGCTTCGAGCGCACGGTCAACTGGATCGTCCCGGTGTTCTTCCCCGGCTCCGGCGGGCACTACACGGCGTTCCGGCTGGTCAGGCACCTGGAGGAGCAGGGGTTCCGCTGCCGCATCGCGCTCAACGCCGGCATGGGTTTCGCCCGCGCAGAGGCGGCCAGGGAGGCCATCCACACGCACTTCCTGCCGCTGGACGCCGAGGTCTACCTGCGGCCCGAGGATCTGCCGCCGGCCAACACCGCCATCGCCACCGGCTGGCACACCGCCTACACGCTGCGCCGGTTCCAGGGCGCGCACCACAAAGTTTATCTGGTGCAGGATTTCGAGCCGTACTTCACGCCGCCGGGCAGCGAGTATGCGTTGGCCGAAGCGACCTACCGCTTCGGCTTCACCGGTGTCACGGCGGGGGGCTGGCTGGCCGATGTGCTGGCGCGCGACTACGGCATGGAGACGCATGCCTTCGGCTTCAGCGCCGACCGCACGCTGTACCGCCCGGACGGGCCGGCGCCGGATCGGCGGCCGGGCGTTCGGCGCGTGCTGTTCTACGCCCGCCCGATCACGCCGCGCCGCGGCTTCGAACTGGGGCTGCTGGCGCTGCAGCGCCTGTGCGCGCGGATGCCGGACGTGGAGGTGGTGTTCGTCGGCTGGGACCTGAAGCGCTTCCGCATCCCGTTCCGCCACGTGGACGCCGGGGTGGTGCCGATGACCGCGCTGCCGGACCTGTACCGGAGCTGCGACGCGGCGCTGGTGCTGTCCTTCACCAACCTGTCGCTGCTGCCGCTGGAGCTGATGGCCTGCGGCGTGCCGGTGGTGAGCAATCGCGGCCCCAACGTGGAATGGCTGCTCACCCCCGAAAACAGCATCCTGGCCGAACCGAGTGTGGAGGGCCTGTCCGACGCCGTGGCCGGCGTGCTGGAGGATGGTGAACGCCGCGCTCGCCTGATCGCCGGCGGCCTGGAGCGCGCCGCCCGCGCCGACGCGGCGACCGAGGCCGCGGTGCTGGCCGGGGTCCTGCGGCGGATGGCTAGGCACGGTTAGGGGGCGGTGCTGGGCCCCGGCTGGCGCTTAACCCTGCGCCGGGACCGGCGTGCCGAAGATTGCCCGGTGAAAGGGAAATCCGCCGCCGCATGCGCCCGTGGCATGCGCTATGCGTGGGCTGCAACTCTTGCAATTCCATCCCTTCTATAGTACCGAGGAGCCGGCCTTCCCGGCCCGGGGAAAGCCACGTTGGCGATGCGGGCCATGGCTTCGGCACCGGTTCTTCCCCCAGCAACGAAAAGGACGGGCGTTCGCTCCGTGTTGTCTGTTGAATGAGCACTGATACCCCCGTCTTTTACTTGCCGATCGAAGTCGCGGCGCGGGAACTCGACGCGCGCCTCCTGCTCGCCCACCGGGCTCTGGCGGCCGGATGCCGGGTCGTCATCGGCCAGCAGTGGGCAACCGTGGCGAATTTGGCCAACGTCCGTCCCGGTGTCGTCTTCTTCAAGGGCATCAACCGCATCCAGACGAACTGGATGAAGCTGGCGCGCCGCGCCGGGCATCGGATGGTCGCCATCGACGAGGAGGCGACGGCGATCTGCGACCCGGACTTCGTCGTCAAGGAATGCAATCCGGCGCTGCTGGAACTGGTCGACGCGATCTTCATGCAGGGCGCCTTCCAGCATGGCGTTTACGCCGAGCGTTTCCCGCACGCGCACGCCCGTTTCCGCATCACCGGCAACCCCCGCTGGGATCTGCTGCGCAACGAGTTCCGACACTTCTTCACAGACGACGTGGCGTCGATCCGCGAGCGCTTCGGCCGCTTCATCCTGATCAACACCAACTTCGGCTTCGTCAACACCAGTTGGGGCAAGCCCGAGGACTTCATCCGTATCTGCATCAACGTCGGCTACGTCGACCCCAAGAGCGACACCGACAAGAAGTGGCTGAACGACCAGTTCCAGTTCGAGCGCGAGAACCTTCGTGCCTTCCGCGACATGGCCCTTCGCCTGGAGGCGCGCTACCCCGACCACAAGATCATCCTGCGACCGCACCCGTCCGAGAACATCGAGCGCTGGCGCAAGGCGCTGGACGGCCGCCCGCGCGTCCAGGTCGTCAGCGAAGGCTCCGCCATTCCATGGATCCTCGCGTCTGACCTGCTGGTGCACAACACTTGCACCACGGGTGTCGAGGCCTTCGTGCTGGACCACCCGACCATTACCTATTGCCCGTTCACCAACTGGTGCGAGTCCATCTTCACCAGCAACGTGGTGACGCCGCGCGCCGGCTCACTGGACGAGCTGTTCCGCATGACCGACCTTGCCCTGGGCGACCGCCAAGCGTTCATCGACCAGGGCCGGGGCGTCTATCGCACCAAGTTGGAGGAGCATTTCTCGTACCTGGAAGGCCCCTCGTCCACCGAGCAGATCTTCCGCGAGATGCAAAGCCTGGGTGCCGAGTGTCCCGCCGTCGCCGTCGGCGGCGACGGCGTTCTGCTGCCCGGCCGGGCCTACAGCGACCAGCCCATGCAGGACTACCAGCGCGCGAAGATCACGCTCACCGCCGAACAGGTGGCGATACGCTTCCGCCAGCTCGTCACCTCCATCGGCCAGCATGCCGAACCGCGCGTGCAGACCATCGGCGATTCCCTCTTCCTCATGCACCCCTGAGCAGCGGCCCATGATCGACTTGTCGCGTGATGCCGTGCTGGTGACCGGCGCCGAGGGTTTCATCGGCTCCCACCTCGTCGAAGCCCTGGTGGCGCGCGGCGGCGCCGTGCGTGCCATGGTGCAGTACAACTCCTTCGGCCACCGCGGGTGGCTCGATACGCTGCCGGAAAAGACGCTGAAGAACGTCGAGATCGTGCCGGGTGACGTTCGGGACCGGGGATCGGTGTATTCGGCGGTGCGCGGCTGCCCGGTCGTCCTGCATCTGGCGGCGCTGATAGCCATTCCCTATTCCTATGTGGCGCCGCAGAGCTATGTCGACACCAACGTGACCGGCACGCTCAACGTGCTGGAGGCGGCGCGCGCCTTCGACGTTGCCAAGGTCGTCCACACCTCGACCAGCGAGGTCTACGGCACCGCCCGGCGCGTGCCCATCGACGAGGAGCATCCGATCCAGGCGCAGTCGCCCTACGCCGCGTCGAAGGCGGCGGCGGACCATCTGGCGCTGTCGTTCCAGAAGTCGTTCGGCACGCCGGTGGCGGTGATCCGCCCGTTCAACACCTACGGCCCCCGCCAGTCGACGCGCGCCGTGATCCCGACCATCATCACCCAGGTTGCCCGCGGCGCCGAAACGATCCGCCTGGGCGCGGTCCACCCGACGCGCGACTTCTCCTTCGTCACCGACACCGCCGCCGGCTTCATCGCCGTGGCCGAGTGCGACGCCACGGTCGGCGAGGTGACCAACGTCGGCAGCAACTTCGAGGTGTCGATCGGCGACACCGCCCGCATGATCGGCGCGCTGATGGGCCGCGACCTGACGATCGACTGCGACGACGCCCGCCTGCGCCCGGCGGCCAGCGAGGTGGAGCGGCTGTTCGCCGACGTCTCCAAGGCCGAGCGGCTGATGAGCTGGCGCCCGGCCTTCGGCGGCCGGGACGGCTTCCGGCGCGGGCTGGAGCGGACCATCGCGTGGTTCTCCGATCCGGCGAACCTCGCGCGCTACCCTCAGGGCTATCAGGTCTAGACGCAGTCAAACACCACACAAACGGGGCTCCGCCAGCGTCATGGCATCCTTCGATCCCTCCGCTTTCGTCACGGCACTGACCGGCCTGCTCCCGCAGGCGCGGCCGCTCGCGCTGCACGAGCCGCGCTTCGCCGGCCGCGAGTGGGAATACGTCAAGGATTGCATCGACACCGGCTGGGTGTCGTCCGTGGGCGCTTATGTCGACCGTTTCGAACGCATCCTGTCGGAGCGCCTGGGCGCGCACGCGGTGGCCGTGGTGAACGGCACGGCGGCGCTGCACGTGGCGCTCCAGTTGGCCGGCGTACGGCGCGACGACGAGGTGCTGGTGCCGGCGCTGACCTTCATCGCCACCGCCAACGCCGTCTCATTCTGCGGCTCTGTTCCGCATTTCGTGGATGCCGGGCGCGCCACGCTCGGTATCGATCCAGCGGCGCTCGACACATGGCTGGAGCAAACCGCAATGGTGCGGGACGGCGCGTGCGTGAACCGGCGGACGGGGCGGCGCATCGCCGCCGTGGTGCCGATGCACGTGTTTGGCCATCCGGTGGACATGGACGCGCTGGCCGCGGTCGCCGAACGCTGGTCCATCGCCGTGGTGGAGGATGCGGCCGAGGCGCTCGGCAGCCGCTACCATGGCCGGGCCTGCGGCAGCCTGGGCCGTATCGGGGCGCTCAGCTTCAACGGCAACAAGATCATCACCACCGGCGGCGGCGGGGCCCTCATCACCACCGACCCGGACCTCGCCAAACGGGCCAAGCACCTGACCACCACGGCCAAGCTGCCGCATGCCTGGGGCTTCGAGCACGACCAGGTGGGCTACAACTACCGCCTGCCCAACCTCAACGCCGCCCTCGGCGTCGCCCAACTGGAACAGCTCGACGGCTTCATCGCGGCCAAGCGGCGGCTGGCCGAGCACTACCGCGCCGGCCTCGCCGGCCTGCCCGGCGTCGAGTTCATTGCCGAACCGGTGGGGACGCACAGCATCTACTGGCTGAACGCCGTGCTGGTGCCCGACGTGGCGGCGCGCGACGCCCTGCTGGCGGCGACGCACGCCGTCGGCCTGCTGACCCGCCCGGCCTGGGGCCTGATGCACCGCCAGCCGATGTATGAGTCCTGCCCGCGCGCCCCGCTGCCGGTGGCCGAGGACCTCGCCGACCGCATGGTCTGCCTGCCCAGCGGCGTCGCCGTGACTCCGGAGGAGGTGTGACGGCGCCGGTTCGCATCTGTGCGGTCACCGGCAGCCGAGCCGACTTCGGCTTGTACCGCTGGGTGCTGCACGAGTTGAACGAGGACAGCCGCTTCGCCGTCGAGGTGGCGGTCACCGGCATGCACCTGTCGCCCGAGTTCGGCCTGACCGTGCGCGACGTGGAGGCCGCCGGTTTGCCGGTGAGCGCGCGGGTGGAAACGCTCCTTTCCTCCGACACCGGCGTGGGCGTGGCGAAGGCGATGGCGCTCGGCGTGTTGGGCTTCGCCGAACGCTGGGGTCAGGCGGGGGAAGGGGGGCGCCCGGATCTCGTCATGGTGCTGGGCGACCGCTTCGAGATGTTCGCCGCGGCGCAGACCGCTTTCATCCTGCGCATTCCCATCGTCCACCTGTTCGGTGGCGACGTAACCGAGGGGGCGTTCGACGACGGACTTCGGCACGGCATTTCCAAGATGGCGGCGCTTCACTTCACCTCCAACGAGGTGGCGCGTGCCCGCCTGATCCGTATGGGCGAACCGCCGGAGCGCGTGTTCACCGTCGGCAGCCCGGGGCTCGACCACCTGCACCGCACCGAGCGGCTCGACCGCGCCGGGCTGGAGGCGGCGCTGGGTTTCGCGCTGAAGCCGCGCAACGTGCTGGTGACCTTTCACCCCGTCACGCTGGACCTGACGTCCTCGGCGCAGCAGATGGACGAAGTGCTGTCGGCGCTCGACGGGCTCGGCCCGGACGTCGGGCTGATCTTCACGCTGCCCAACGCCGACACCGAGGGGCGGGCGCTGATCGCGCGGATCGAAGGCTTCGTCGCCGCCCACCCCAACGCCATCGCCCGGACCTCCCTGGGCACGCGCAATTATCTCAGCGCGCTCGCCATTGTCGACGTCGTGGCCGGCAACTCGTCCAGCGGACTCTATGAGGCACCCAGTTTCGGCACGCCGACCGTCAACATCGGCGACCGGCAGACTGGCCGTCTGAAGGCCGAATCGGTCATCGACTGCCCTGCCGAACGCGGGGCCGTCACCGCCGCCATCGCCCAGGCGTTCGCGCGTGGCCGCCGGCCGACGGTGAATCCCTACGGGGACGGGCACAGCGCGCAACGCATCCGCGACGTGCTCGCCGATCTGGTGGACCACGGCACCAATCTGTCCGCGCTCGTGGGCAAGGGCTTCCACGATGGCGTCCGTGATGGCCGGCAAGGTTGAACGCGCGCTGCTGCTGGGCGGCGGCGGGCATGCCCGCGTCGCCGCCGACGTGGCGCGCGCCATGGGGCTGACCATCGTGGGGATCGTCGCTCCGGACGCCCCGGCGTGGGGCGGGCTGCCCTGGCTGGGCGGGGACGAGGCGGTCGCGGGTTTCAACCCGGCCGATGTCGTGCTGATCAACGGCACCGGCGCGGTGCGCGCGCAGGGACCCGACGGGTTGCGCCGGCGGCTGTTCGACAGCTTCCGGACGCGCGGCTACCGGTTCGCCACCCTGGTCCATCCCTCCACCGTGATAGCGCCGGACGTGGCGCTGGAGGAGGGCGCGCAGGTCTTCGCCGGCGCCGTGCTACAGCCGGGCTGCCGCATCGGCGCCAACGCCATTGTCAACACGCGCGCCGGGATCGATCACGACACGGACGTCGGTGCGTACGCCCACATTGCCCCTGGCGCCACGCTGTGCGGCGGGGTGATCGTGGGGGAAGGGGCGTTGGTCGGCGCGGGGGCCACCGTGCTGCCGGGCGTGCGCATCGGCGCGCGCGCCGTGCTGGCCGGCGGCGCGGTCGCCACGGCCGACGTGCCCGACGGCGCCACCGCCCGTGGCGTGCCCGCCCGGTGCCGGGAGTAGGAGGGGAACATGAGCGTCTTCGTCATCGCCGAGGCCGGCGTGAACCACAACGGCTCCGCCGGGCGGGCGCTGGCGCTCGTCGACGCCGCGGCGGACGCCGGGGCCGATGCCGTCAAGTTCCAGACCTTCCGCGCCGAGAAGCTGGCGCGCCGCGGCGCGCCGAAGGCCAACTACCAGACAGCCAACGGGGCGGAGGGCGACGACCAGCTTGCCATGCTCAAGGCGCTGGAACTGGACGACGCCGCGCACCGCGCGGTCGCCGCCCGGTGCGCGGCGCGCGGCATTGCCTTCCTGTCCAGCCCGTTCGACGAGGACAGCCTGGACTTCCTGGCCCGCGACATCGGTGTGGACCGCCTCAAGCTCGGCTCCGGCGAGTTGACCAATGGGCCGCTGCTGCTGCGTGCCGCGCGCACGGGCCTGCCGCTGGTGCTGTCCACCGGCATGGCGACGCTGGGCGAGGTGGAGGCGTCACTGGCTCTGCTCGCCTTCGGCTATACGGCCCCGGCCGACGCCGCCCCGGGGCGCGCCGCCTTCGCGGCGGCCTGGAACGACTCGGCCGCCCGCCGTCGCCTCGCGGACATGGTGACGCTGCTGCACTGCACGACGGAATACCCCTCGCCACCGGAAGACGCCAACCTGCGCGCCATGGACACGTTGCGCGCCGCCTTCGGTCTGCCCGTCGGCTTTTCCGACCACACCGAGGGCATCATGATGCCGGTGGCGGCCGTGGCGCGCGGCGCCTGCGTCATCGAGAAGCACTTCACGCTCGACCGCACCCTTCCCGGCCCCGACCACAAGGCATCGCTGGAGCCGGCAGAACTGGCCGCCATGGTGGCCGCCATCCGGGCGGTGGAGCGGGCGCTGGGCGACGGGGTGAAGGTGGCGCGCCCGTCGGAACGCGCCAACATACCCATCGCCCGCAAGAGCTTGGTGACGACACGCCCCATCGCCGCGGGCGAGGTGATCGCGCCGGACGCCATGACGGCGAAACGGCCGGGGAACGGCCGCTCCCCGATGGACTATTGGGATGTCGTCGGCCGCGCCAGCCCCCGTTCCTATGCGGCGGATGAACCACTGGACTGAGGTGAGGCCCCTGCAAAGGTCATTGGCATCGCCGCCGCCCTCCTGCTAATTAGGTCGCCCGAAAGATTGAGGGCGCCGTCGGCGCCCCCGTGGCGGATTGCCGAGCTCCATGACCGACGTCTCCTCCGTGTTGATCCCGGCCACGGCCAGCATTCTCGACGCACTGCGCTGCATCGACAGCGGCAGCCTGCAGATCGCCCTGGTCACCGACACCGAGCAGCGTCTGATCGGCACCGTTACCGACGGTGACGTGCGCCGCGCCATCCTGCGCGGCCTGCCGCTCACTTCGACGGTGACCGAGGTGATGTCGTGCTCGCCGCACAAGGCCCTGGTGGGCACCCGCGATACCGAGCTGCTGCGCCACATGCGCACCTTCGAGATCCACCAGCTGCCGCTGGTGGACGAGGAGGGGCGGGTGGTCGGCATCCACACGCTCGACCAGTTGCTGCAGAAGCCGCAGCGCTCCAACCGCGTGGTGCTGATGGCGGGCGGCCTCGGCCAGCGCCTCTATCCGCTCACCGAAAAGACGCCCAAGCCGATGATCGCCGTCGGCGGCAAGCCGCTGCTGGAAACGATCGTCGAAAACTTCGTCGAGCAGGGTTTCCATCGCTTCACGATCTCGCTCAATTACCGCGGCGACATGATCCGCGAGTATTTCGGCAGCGGGCAGAAGTGGGGCGTGGAGATCGAGTACGTTGACGAGCGCCAGCGCATGGGCACCGCCGGCAGCCTAACGCTGCTGCCGGAGCGGCCGGACGCCCCGTTCATCGTCATGAACGGCGACATCCTCACCTCGATCAATTTCGCCCAGCTCCTGCAGTTCCACCAGGATTCCGCGGTCAAGGCGACAATGGCCGTCCACGAGCACGCCGTGCAGATCCCCTACGGCGTTGTCGAGGTGGACGGGCACCGTCTGGTGCGCATCACCGAGAAGCCCGAGCACCGGGCCTTCATCAACGCCGGCATCTACGTCCTCGACCCGGCGGCGCTCGACCATATCCCGTCCGGTTCCTTCTTCGACATGCCGACGCTGTTCGAGACGCTGATCGGGCTGGGCCACGACGTCGCGGCCTTTCCGATCCGCGAATACTGGCTGGACATCGGCAACCCGCGCGACCTTGCCCGCGCCGAGGACGAGTTCGACACCATCTTCAGCGCGTCGACGCGCGCGGCGCCATGACGGCCCGCAGCCTCGTCGTCGGACAGGGGTCGATCGGCCAACGCCACGCCCGCGTGTTGGAGGAGATGGGGCATGCGGTCGCCGCCGTGAGCCGGCGCGGCGGTGAGCGGGCCTTCCCGGATCTGGCCACCGCCTTCGCCGCGGGCGCACCCGACTACGTCGTGGTCGCCACGGAAACCGTGGACCACGGCCGTGTCCTGGCGGCCCTCGCCGAACTGGACTTCGCCGGGCTCGTGCTGGTCGAGAAGCCGCTGTTCGCCGCACCGGCGTCGGTGCCTGACCATCGCTTCGCGGCGCTGGCCTGCGCCTACCAGCTGCGCTTCCATCCCCTGATGCAGCGCCTGCACCGCCTGCTCGCCGGCGCGCCGGTGCTGTCGGCGCAGATCTATGTCGGCCAATACCTGCCGGAGTGGCGCCCCGGGCGCGACCACCGCGACACCTATTCGGCCAAGGCCGACCTGGGCGGCGGGGCCCTGCGCGACCTCAGCCACGAACTCGACTGCGCCGACTGGCTGCTGGGACCATGGACGCGCGTCGCCGCGCTCGGCGGCACCTGGGGTGAACTGGGCATCGACAGCGACGACTGCTTCGCCCTGCTGGTCGAACACGAGCGCTGCCGCGCCGCCACCGTCCATCTCAATTACCTCGACCGTCGCACGCGCCGCGAGATCGTGCTGAACACTGCCGCCCACACCTTCGCGCTGGACTTCATCGCCGGCACCCTGCGCCGCGACCGCGACGAGCCCGAGACGGTCGTCGTCGACCGCGACCAGGCGTTCCGCGCGATGCACGCGGCGATGTTGGAAGGGCCGCGCGGCGACCTGTGCGACATGGCGTCGGCCTTGCGCACCGTGGGGCTCGTGGCGGCGGCGGAGCGGGCGGCGCGGGACGGCGTCTGGGTTGGGAGGAGCGCATCGTGAAACGGCTTTGCACCATCTGCGCGCGCGGCGGTTCCAAGGGCGTGCCTGGCAAGAATATCAGGCCGCTGGCCGGCAAGCCGCTTTTGGCGCATTCCATCGAACAGGCGCGGGCGTCCGGCCTGTTCGCCTGGATCGCGGTGAGCAGCGACGACGCGGCCATCCTCGATGTCGCCAGGGCGCACGGCGCCGACCAGACCATTGAACGGCCAGCCGAGATGGCGACCGACACCGCCGGCAAGCTGCCGGCCATCCGCCATGCCGTTCTGGCGGCGGAAGGGGGCTTCGGCGAGCCGTTCGAAACGCTGGTCGACCTCGACGCCACCTCGCCGCTGCGCCTGCCCGAGGACATCCGTGGTGCGGTCGACCTGCTGGAGACGACGGACGCCAACTGCGTCATCACCGCCGCCCCGGCCCGCCGCTCGCCCTACTTCAATCTGGTGGAACTGGATGCGGGCGGCATCGTGCGCCTGTCCAAGACGCTGCCGCACCCGGTGGAGCGGCGCCAGGACGCGCCCGCCTGCTTCGACATGAACGCGTCGATCTACGTGTGGCGGCGCGACCCCTTCATCGCCGCGCCGGCGATCTTCGACGGCACAACGCGGCTGTTCGTCATGCCGCCGGAGCGCTCGGTGGACATCGACGAACCGCTGGACTTCGACATCGTTGAACTTCTGATGCGCAAGCGCGCGGAGACTGCGGCATGACCCCGCTTCCCGATTACCGCAACCTGTTCGACCTCACCGGCAAGACGGCGGTCGTCACCGGTGCGTGCGGCATCCTAGGCCGGCATTTCTGCTCCGGCCTGGCGTCGCACGGCGCGCGGCTCGTCGTGGTCGACCTCGACCAGGGGGCCGCGACGGCGCTGGCGGGGGAGGTGGCCGGCCAGTTCGGCGTCGAGGCGATCGGCATCGCCTGCGACATCTCGCGGCCCGAGCAGGTGGAGGCCATGGTCGAGCGCGCCATCGCAATGTTCGGCCGCATCGATGTGCTGCACAACAACGCCGCGAGCAAGTCCTCCAGCCTGAATGCCTTCTTCGAGCCGATCGAGAGCTTCTCCCTCGACACCTGGCGGGAGGTGATGGCGGTCAACCTGGATGGCCTGTTTCTGGTCGCCCGCACGGTCGGCGCCCACATGGCGGCCTGCGGCGGTGGCAGCATCATCCAGACCGCCTCCATCTACGGCGTCGTCGGTCCAGACCAGCGGATCTACGAGGGCTCGGAGTATATGGGCCTCGCCATCAACACCCCGGCGGTGTACAGCGCCTCGAAGGCCGGCGTGGTCGGCCTGACCAAGTACCTCGCCACCTACTGGGGAGCCAAGGGCGTGCGCGTCAACACGCTGACCCCCGGCGGCGTGGAGAGCGGCCAGAACGACACCTTCAAGCAGCGCTATGGTGCCCGGATCCCCATGGGCCGCATGGCCGAGGCGCGCGAGATGGTCGGCGCCCTGGTGTGGCTGGCGTCGGATGCGTCCAGCTACGTCACCGGGCAAAACATCATCGTGGATGGTGGCCTCACGGCGTGGTAAACGCACGCTGACGCAAATCGCAGGACGGTTCGATGTTCAAGTTCCCTCGTCACAAGCCGATCGACCTCGCTCCCTTCGCGCCCGACGCCACGGACTTCGCTCCGAAGTACGGCCTGCCGAAAGAGATCCGGTTCTGCGCGAAGTGCGTGATCTCCAACCAGCGCCCCAACTCGGCGGTGGAGTTCAAGCACACCGAGCAGAGCCTCAAGAAGACGATCAACTTTGACGACGAGGGCGTGTGCGACGCCTGCCGGTTGGCCGAGCGCAAGCACGGCAACATCGACTGGGATGCCCGCGAGGCCGAATTGCGCGAACTGTGCGATCGCCATCGCAGCAAGGACGGCAAGTACGACTGCCTTGTCCCCGGCTCGGGCGGTAAGGACAGCTTCTACGCGGCGCACATCCTGAAGTACAAGTACGGCATGCACCCGCTGACCGTGACGTGGGCGCCGCACATCTATACGGAATGGGGCTGGAAGAACTTCGAGGCATGGATCCACGCGGGGTTCGACAACTATCTGTGCACGCCGAACGGGCGTGTGCACCGGCTGCTGACCCGTCTGGCGGTGGAGAAGCTCTACCACCCGTTCCAGCCCTTCATCCTCGGTCAGAAGCAGCTGGCGCCCAAGATGGCGGCGCGCTTCGGCATCAGCCTGATCTTCTATGGCGAGAACGAGGCGGAGTACGGCAACCCGATCGAGGACGCGGTGTCGGCCCTGCGCAGCTCGGCCTACTACGCCACCACGAACCGTGACGAGATCCACCTCGCCGGCACCACGCTGAAGGAGCTGAAGGAGGATTTCGGTCTGGAGGACCAGGACTTCATCCCCTACATGCCGGCCGATCCGGATGAGTTGGAGAAGCTGAAGGCAGAGGTCCACTACCTCGGCTATTACCTGAAGTGGCATCCGCAGAGCTGCTACTACTATGCGGTCGAGCACGGCGGCTTCCAGGCCTCGCCGGAGCGCACGCCGGGCACGTACAGCAAGTACAACAGCATCGACGACCGGATTGACGACCTCCACTACTACACCACCTGGATCAAGTTCGGCATCGGCCGGGCCACCTACGACGCCGCGCAGGAGATCCGCTCGCGCGACATCAACCGGGACGAGGGCGTGGCCCTGGTGCGCCGGTTCGATGGCGAGTACCCGGCCCGCTTCGAGGACGACAACTTCAAGTTCATGAGCATCACACCGGAGGAGTTCCCGGTCGCCTCGAAGAACTTCGAGCAGCCGGTCATGGACAAGGAATACTTCCTGCACCTCGCTGACCGCTTCCGCTCGCCGCACCTCTGGCAGTGGGACGGCAAAGACTGGAGCCTGCGCCGGACGGTCTGGCAGGGCAGCAACGAGCCCGGCTTCTAAGGGGTAGGAAACACAGTGCCCACTGTCCGACTCATCCCGCGGCTCGACATCAAGGCCCCGAACCTCATCAAGGGCATCCACCTGGAGGGCCTGCGGGTCATCGGCGATCCGCAGGCCTATGCCCGCAAGTACTACGAGGCGGGGGCGGACGAGCTGCTGTACATCGACATCGTCGCCAGCCTGTACGGGCGCAACAACCTCGTCGACATCGTGCGGGCGACGGCGCGCGACGTGTTCGTGCCGATCACGGTGGGCGGCGGCATCCGCTCGGTCGAGGACGCGCGCACGCTGCTGCGCGCCGGTGCCGACAAGGTGGCGATCAACACCGCCGCCGTAGGCCGACCGGAGCTGCTGACCGAGATCGCCCGGCAGTTCGGCAGCCAGGCGGTCGTGCTGTCCATCGAGGCCAAGCGCAACGGCAAGGGCGGCTGGGAAGCCTACACCGACAACGGCCGCGAACACACCGGCCTGGACGCCGTGGAATGGGCGCGGCGCGGGCAGGCGTTGGGGGCGGGCGAGATCCTGGTGACCTCGGTGGACCAGGAGGGCACACGCAAGGGCTACGACGTGGCGTTGACGCGCGCCGTGGCCGACGCCGTCTCCATCCCGGTCATCGCATCCGGTGGCATGGGTACGGTGGACCACATGGTCGATGTCGTGCGCCAGGGCCGCGCCGACGCCGTCGCCATGGCCGACGTCCTGCACCATGGGCGCATGAGCCTGGCCGATGTCCGCGGCGCGGCGCACGAGCGCGGCCTCGCCGTCCGCCGGTCCTGAGTGGAGCATTGTCCATGAGCAGCAAGACGGTCACCGTCTTCGACTACGGCCTCGGCAACCTGTACAGCGTCTGCCGGGCGCTGGAGCATGTCGGCGCCGAGGTGCGGCTGGTCGACACGCCGCCCAGGCCCGGCGAGATCGAGCGCCTCGTGGTGCCTGGCGTCGGCGCCTTCGGCGACTGCGTCGCGGGCCTGCGAAAGCGCGGCATGTTCGACGCCGTGCGGGCCTACGCCGAAACCGGCCGCCCGTTCCTGGGCATCTGTGTGGGCATGCAGATGCTCTTCGACGTCGGTGAGGAGTTCGGCGAGCATGAGGGACTGGGACTGATCCCCGGCCGGGTGGTCGGCATCCCACCCACGACGGCCGACGGCGCGCCGCACCGGCTGCCGCACATCGGCTGGGCTCCGCTGCTTCGGCCGGACGGGGCGGACTGGTCGGGCTCGGCGCTCGACGGGATCGACCCGGGCGAATTCGTGTATTTCGTGCACTCCTTCGAGGCGAAGCCGACGGATCCGGCGCACCGTATCGCCGTCTACGACTACGATGGCCACGCGGTCACCGCCGCGGTGCGCCGCGACAACATCGTCGGCACGCAGTTCCATCCCGAACGCAGTGGCCCGGTCGGGTTGCGGATCCTGGCGCGCTTCCTGACGCTGTAGGAGGCCGCCTTCGGCGGCGCCAGGGCCTCCACGGTCCGACCTTCCAGCGTATGGCGGGACGGACCGCCTGTCTTGACTTTTCCTGCAGCCGCTGCTTAAACCGCGGTGTCTTGCGGCCTTTCACCTCCGAGAGTGTGCTGGCATGGGTAAAAAGACGGCGGTTATTGTCGCGATAAAGAATTGGTCATTTGGATTTCCTCACATCATTGCCAGTGATTTTCTTAGTGGTTTTCGCGCGGCCGGCATCTCGGCATTTTACGCCCCGCTCGCCAAGGTTCCGGGGTTTTACAAAGACATTGAAGAAGACCATCACATAGCCTTCACGCTGCTGATGAACTTCACCCATGAGTCGGCCAAGCTTCCCTGGGGAGGCAAGGTGCTGACGTGGCAGCAAGACAATCCTTATGTGATGCTCGACCGCGTTTATTCCCGGTATCCCGACCAGCATTGGCTGTGTGCGGATCGCGACGGGGTCGAGAACGCCGCATTCTATTTTGGCGCGCAGCATCCGGCCATGCACCTTCCGCACTGGGCGACCCGCTTCGACGCCGATGTGGGCGCTCAAACCGAGAGTCGCAGCCGCTGGGAAGAGCACCGTCCGCTGGATTTCGTCTTCATCGGCAGCATCCGTGAGGAGGAGGTCGAGAAGACCAGGCGCAGCATCGATGGGCTCAGCGAACCTCTGCGGACCTTCTCGCATCGCTTGCTGGAAGGGATCTATTCCAGGCCGCGCGACACGGTGTCCACCATCGCGTTCGATCTGGAGCGGGAGATGGGCATCGAACTGTCCAAGCGGCGCTTCGACGTGTTCCGGCGGATTCTGCTTCAGGTCGATTTCCTGGTCCGCGCTCTGAATCGGCTGGAGTTGTTCAAGAGGCTGCGCGGCCTGCGCATCGCCGTCGTTTCCAACGACACCGCCACCGTCGAGAAATACGTCGGCCCGGTGACGAAGCTGAGCCCGAGCGACTTCCTGACCGGGCTGGTCGCCATGAAGCAGGCCAAGCTGATCCTCAACAACCTGCCGATCTACCGGTATGGCGCGACGGAGCGCCTGTTCAACGCCCAATACCGGGGAGCGGCCGTGCTCTCCGAGCGCAACGCGTTTCTCGAGGAAAGGTTCGGGGAGGGGCAGGGCATATTCCTGTACGACCCGGAGAACCTTGACGGCATCAAGGACCGGATCGCCGCCATCCTGGCCGATCGTCAGGCGCTGTTCGAGGTGGCCCGCGAGGGGCACCGCCGCACCTGCGCCGAACATACGATCGACAACAGGGTCCAGAGCATTCTTCGCGCACACGCAGCCGAGGCCGTCCAATGAACCATGACCTGACGAAACTCCATCTCGGCTGCGGCGGCACCATTCTGCCGGACCACATCAATCTCGATCTGGTCGAAGGCCCCGGCGTCGACGTCGCTTTCGACCTGGACAGTTGCCGGCACACGCCCTTGCCGTTCGCGGACGACCGGTTCGAGTCCATTCGGATGGCGCATGTGCTCGAACACCTCAACGAACCGCTGGCCGTGATGGCGGAACTGTACCGGGTGTCCCGGCACGGGTGCCGGCTGTTCATCGAGGTGCCGCACGGTGGTCACGACGACGCCTGGGTCGACCCGACCCACCGGCGGGCCTATTTCCCCCAGAGCTTCCAGTACTTTTCCCAGCCGAAGTATTACGGCTTCGACTACGGCTACAGGGGAGACTGGCGTGTCGAGAGCTGTGAGCTGCTGGTCAGGCAGGAGCTGCTCAAGCGGCACGCGCCGGAACGAATTCGCGAGATGATCGAGTACAATCGAAACGTCGCGAAGGTCATGCGGGCAACCCTGGTCGCGGTGAAGCCGGCGCGGCCGAGGGAGCGTGCTCTTCTGGACCGCGTGGTGCCAGCGATCCTGCCCCTCTGATGGCCTAAAATTGTCATGCCGGCGGCGCATGATGGCTTCCATTGAGCGCCGCCGGTAAAGCCCGACGGATCAATGCGATAGCATTGATTGAGAGGGTGAAACGGACGACGCCTTCAGGCGTCGGCCGTATCAGGCCAGCAGCAGGCGTTCCGGGGCGATCTCCGGACGCGCCGCGTGGCCGAGCGCGGTGGCGGAAAGCGTGGCGTGCGCCGCGCCGTCGCCGCACAGCCGGTCGAGGGTGGGCATCCCGTCGTCCAGCAGGGCGTGCGCGCTCACCAGCAGACCGTCGGGTCTGACCGCCTCCGGCAGGCCGCCGTAGCGCGCTCAGTCACGGTGATGTCTTAAGCGCTTCGGCCCTGCCGCCGCAACGCCCGTCCGTTGTCGCGGGTGATGGCCCGCTTTCGCCAGGGTTTTGATGGAACCGCCATGACCTCTGGTATAGAGTGCGAGCCGTTTTCATATGGCTTCCCGGCTGGACCGTGACCCTCACCGACACCGCGACCCGCATCCTCGTCATCGGCGCCCAGGGGCAGATCGCCCGCGAACTGGAGCGCGC
>DASPIO010000380.1:0-10077 GCA_035629155.1 Azospirillum sp.
GAACATGGTGCCGCTGGCGTATTCCTGGTTCAGGTGCACCGGGTTGGTGTCGCCCGAGATGCCCGCGTACAGCACGATGTCGGCATCGGTGATGGTCTTGGCGTAGGCGGCGTTCATGCCGACAGAGAGATCCTCGAGGTAATAACCGTCGAGTTCCTTCGAGACCTGACGAACATCGTCCATACGCGGATTTCCTTCTCCGTCGCGCGTGCGTTGCCGCAGCGCAAAATACGAATGATGCGGCGCGATATATGCGCTGCGGAACCATGATGACAATACGGCTCCTGGAAAAAAAAGGTAAATTTCGGCACGGCAAGCCGAAAGAGCCTTTCTTTGTCTCCGTCCGTTCATCGCAGGTGCAAAACGGCCGAGACCGACGTCGGATCCCCGCGGGCAGGGGATGGCTGACCGTCAGGGCAGGACTCGGGCATACTCCGGGAAGGGCGGGCCTCGACCTTCGGCTTGGCGACTCGGGTCACCCCCTTCGGGTGAGTTGACTTCCCGCCCGACGGCACGAGGGTCAGGTCAACACTCAAAAAACACCGCCGGAGGCCCCGCCCATGCCACACCGTTTCGCCCTGGTCACCGGGGCGTCTTCCGGCATCGGCGAGGCGTTCGCCCGCGCGCTGCCGGCCGACACCGGCCTGCTGATCACCGCCCGCGACGCCGAGGCGCTGACCCGCCTTCAGCACGAACTGTCCCGCCCCGGTCGCGCCGTGGAGGTGCTGGCCGCCGACCTCGCCACCGACGACGGCCGCGCCGCCCTGGCCGACAAGGCGCGCACGCTGGACATCGACCTGCTGATCAACAACGCCGGGGTCGGCGCCTTCGGCGCGGTGCTGGAGAACACGGAGGAGGCCGAGCGGCAGACGGTGGAACTGAACGTCACCGCGGTGGCCGTGCTGACGCGGGCCCTGCTGCCCGCGATGATCGACCGCGCGGCGCGCGACAACCGGCGGGCCGGGCTGATCCTGGTGTCCAGCACCACCGCCTTCCAGCCGGTGCCGTACCTCGCCACCTACAGCGCCACCAAGGCGTTCATCCTGTCTTACGGCGAGGCGCTGGCGACCGAGTTGCGGCGCAAGCCTGTGGACGTGCTGGTGCTGTGCCCGGGCGCCACGCGCACGCGGTTCGGCGAACGCTCGGGCTTCGCCGTCGGTTCGCTGCCCGGCGCCGCCGACCCGGACGACGTGGCGCGCGACGGGCTGGCGGCGCTCGGCCGGCGCACGGTGCACGTCAGCGGCTTCGGCACGCGCCAGTTGCTGCGCCCCTTCCTGTGGTCGCGCCACGCGGCCACGGGTGGGCTGGGCGCCCTGCTGTCCGCCTTCGACCGCGGCAACCGCTTCGGGCGGCCGCCGCGGCTTTGAGGCGAACGGCCTCGGTCAGTCGATGACCGCGGTGGTGACGCCGGTGCTCTTGTTCCAGCGCAGCGTCAGCTTGGAGATCTTGCACAGGTTCAGGTCTTCCCAAACAGCGGTCTCGCCGTCGTCATAGGTGACCTTCATGTCCCAGATGCAGGTCTTCTCGCTCTTGCCGAAGGAAACGTCGAGCGACTCGCCGTTTTCCAGAACGTCTCGGCCGAGGACGTCTTCATCCCAGCTGTTGTTGTTGGCTTCCGACACATGGATGTTCTTGAACGTGTAACCGGTCTTGTTCACGATCGTGAAGTCCTGCTGGCCGGCGAAGGCGGACGCCGGAACGATCGCGAGCGTCAGGGCAGCCGACACCACCGCCGCCTTGATGTATTTGAACCCCATAATGGAACTCCGGAGAAGGGTGAGAAACGCACGCGGCATTCTTTGCGGAGCAACCAAGTTAAGTCAAATCCCAAATAATGATTTCTAGACGAACGGATTTTCTCTTGAGATTTGTCACAGAGGGCGGCCGCCGCGCGCCTCGGCAGGCCCCCGTCCGGCCAGGGAAGGCAAGCCCTGCCCCGAGCCCATCCCTGATGCCCTTTCTGTGGACCGGGGCGCCCGGTGGTGGTTCAATCCGCGCCGTCATGCGGGCGGGAGGAACCATGGATCAGATGATGACCCGGCAGGCGCCGGCGTTCGGCAGCATCGAGACGCCGGACGGCGTGCGGCTGCGCACCGCACGCTGGCGGCCGGAGGGCGTGGTGCGCGGCACGGTCACCCTGGTCACCGGCCGCGCCGAGTTCATCGAGAAGTACCAGGAAACGGCGGAATCCTGGCTGGCGCGCGGCTTCCAGGTGTTCGCGCTTGACTGGCGCAACCAGGGCCTGTCGGACCGGCCGCTGGCCAACCGGCAGAAGCATCACCTGCTCAGCTTCTCCACCCTGCGCGACGACCTCGCCTACTTCATCGACCACGTGGTGACGCCGGAGTCGGAGGGGCCGTCGGTGCTGATGGCGCACTCCATGGGCGGGCTGGTCGCCACCTTCTACCTGTCCAAGTATCCCGAGCGGTTCCGCGCCGCCGTGCTGTCGGCACCGATGTACGCCATCAACCTGCGCCGCCTGCCCGGCGCCGTCGCCCGCGTGCTGGCCGAGGCGGCGTGCCTGTTCGGCGGCGCCACGCGCTACGCGCCGGGGCGCGGCGACTACGACCCGGCCGAGGCCGTCTTCTCCGCCGACAACGTGATCACCAGCGACCCGCGCCGCTACGCCGCCTTCCACGGCCCCTACGGGGAACAGCCGGAGCTGCGCGTCGGCGGCGTCACCTGGGGCTGGCTGCGCGCCGCGCTGCGCGCCTCGGTCGCGGTCCAGCGCAGCCTGCCGCTTGACGAGGTGCTGACTCCGGTCCTGCTGCTGAGCGCGCCCGACGACATGGTCGTCGATTCGCGCGCCCATCACGTGGTGGCCAAGCGGTTCCGCACCTGCACGCTGATCGAGTTCCCGCGCGCCAGGCACGAGCTGCTGATGGAATGCGACGCCATCCGCGACGCCGTGTGGGCGGACATCGACGCCTTCCTGGCGACGACCCCGGTCTGACACCACGTTATCGAAAGCCCTCCCGGCAAGGACCCGCCATGCCCGATTTCTGGAGACAGTCCGGCTATCACCTGCTGACCCGCGACGCCGACGGGCATCTGGTGGTGACCGACGACTTCCTGCGCGCCTATTTGCAGCGGCCGGAGATGGCGCCGGTCCCGGAAAGCTGCGCCGCGGAGCGTGCGCTGCACGACCGCTTGCTGGAGGAACCCCGCCGGACGGTGGCGGATGCGGAGGTGGCGGCGCTGGCCGATCCGGACGCGGTGGAGAACTGGCGGGTCTGGCTGGGCTTCCGCGACCGGCTGCTGGCCGCCGGCACGCTGGAGGGCTGCTACCTGCGCCTGTTCCAGGAGGGGGCGCGCGGCGTGCCGTCGCTGTTCGTCGACCAGCTCGTGCACGCCATCCTGCGCGGCATCCTGGACGAGACGCCGTCCGGCCTGCGCGCGCGGGCGGGGGAGCTGTTCTTCCGCCAGCAGACGGTGTCGGTCGACGATGGGCGGGTGCGCCTCGCCGATGCCGAGACGGTGGCCATGCACGCCACCACCGGCGGCTTCGGCAGCCTGGGCCGGCTGGTGGTCGAGGCGGGAACGGCGCCGCGCTCGGTGGAACTGGACATCCTGGACGAGACCAGCCACCACGCCTATTGGGGCCGCGACGAGCGGCACGACACGGTGATCGACGTCACCTTCGCGGCGGCCGGGCTGGATGCGCTGGCCCGCGTGCTGGAGCAATGGGTGGCGCATTTCCTGGGCATCAAGGTCTCCATCCAGCCGGTGCAGAAGATCCGCGACGAGCGCTGGGTGTGGCACGTCGGGCTGGACGCCGAGGGCACGGCGATCCTCAACGACCTCTACACGGGCGCCGAGGTGGACGAGGACCGGCTGGCCCGCGTCCTGGCGTTGTTCCGCCTGGAGTTCGCCGACCCCGCCGCGATGCGCGCCGACCTCGCCGGGCGCCCGGTCTACCTCGCCATGGCAATGACGCCGGAGCATACCCTGCGCCTGAAGCCGCAGAACCTGTTGGTCAACCTGCCGCTGGCCGCGACCTCCTGAACCGCTGTCCGATCCGTCCCGGGGATGTGCGTCCTTTCGTCCGTGGGGCGGATTGCCGCCTTCACGGGGCGTCGCGGGTCGGCATAATGACCGCACAAAGAACGCGGCCAATCGCGCCGCGCGACGAGGGACGCTCCCCATGCAAGCCAAGACGATGAAGGCCACCGAACCGCGTTGGGGCACGGTGGCGTGGCAGGACAGCTTCGGCGTCGGCCACGCGGACATCGACGCCGACCATCGGCGGCTGTTCGAGCTGTTCAACGAGTTCGTCACCGCGGTGAACGACAACCGCGCGGATTCGGACATCGAGAGCGTCCTGGTCGATCTGCTGGAGTACACCGACTATCACTTCGACCGCGAGGAGCGGCTTATGCGGGAGCACGGCTATCCCGATTACGAGACGCACAAGACGATGCACGACACCTTCGTGCGCCAGATGCACGACGTGAACAACGCGCTGGACGCCGGCGGCGAGCAGGGGGCCTTCGTACTGGGCTTCCTCGGCAAATGGCTGTCCGGCCACATCCTGGGCATCGACAAGAAGCTGGGCGCCTACCTGCGCGACCGCGGCGTCGAGGCGGCGTAAGGGGTATGGAAAGAAGTGCCGTCCTTGACCGTGCGGCACCCCGGCCTTAAAGCTGGCGCGACTGGAAACAAAGGCCGACGCCCGCATTATGTCCGTCGAACTCGCCGTGGTCATCCCGACGCTGAACGAGGTCGGCAACATCGTGCCGCTTCTTCAGCGGCTCGACCGGGTCCTGGACGGCATCGCCTGGGAGGCCGTCTTCGTCGATGACGATTCGACGGACGGCACGACGGAACTGCTGCGCCGGCTGGCGCAGGAGCGGCCCAACGTCCGCTGCCTGCACCGCATCGGCCGCAGCGGCCTGTCGTCCGCCTGCATCGAGGGGATGCTCAGCACCGCCGCCCCGCACATCGCGGTGATGGACGCCGACCTCCAGCACGACGAGACGCTGCTGCCCGGCATGCTGGCCAAGCTGAAGGGCGAAAAGCTCGACATCGTCGTCGCCAGCCGCTTCGCCGAGGGCTCAAGCCTCGGCACCTTTTCGTCGGCGCGCGAACGGTTGAGCCGCGTGGGCATCCGCCTCAGCCGGCTGGTCACCGGCGCCCGTCTGACCGATCCGCTCAGCGGCTTCTTCATGCTGAAGCGCGAGGTGCTGGAGGAGACGGCGCGCAACCTCTCCGGCCAGGGCTTCAAGATCCTGCTGGACCTCTTCGCCTCGGCACCGCGGCCGTTGCGCTTCGGCGAGGTGCCGCTGCACTTTCGCGCGCGCCACAGCGGGGCCAGCAAGCTCGACACGCTGGTGATGCTGGAGTTCGCCATCCTGCTGGCCGACAAGCTGGTGGGCAAGCTGATCCCCATCCGCTTCGTGCTGTTCGTGCTGGTGGGCGCGTTCGGCGTGGGGGTTCACCTGTCGTTGCTGGCGCTGGCGTTCCGCGGCATCGGGCTGGGCTTCGTGGCGGCGCAGGCCACCGCCACGGCGGCGGCGATGACCGTGAACTTCTACCTGAACAACCAGTTCACCTACCGCGACCGGCGCCTCAAGGGGCGCCGCTTCCTGTGGGGGCTGGCGTCCTTCTACGTGGCCTGCGCCATCGGCGCGGTGGTCAACCTGCAGGTGGCGGAATCGCTGTTCACGCTGGGGGCACCCTGGCCGCTGGCCGGCCTGCTGGGCGCGACGGTGGGGGCGGTGTGGAACTTCGGCGTCAGCTCCACCTTCACCTGGTCGAAGCCCAAGCCGCGACCCTCCACCGTGTCCGCAGACACGCCGCGGTTCGAATCGCTGCACACCCGTGGCGCGGGCGACTGACGCATGCCGCCGCCGACCCTCGCGCGCGCCACGCCGTGGGCGCTGCTGGCCGTGTTCGTGCTGGCGGCGGGTACCGTCGCGGTGGCGAGCTGGATCAGCCCGATCGGCCTGCTGAACAACGACAGCACCCTTTACATGCGGCTCGCCCGCTTCATCCTGGAGGGGCGCGGCCTGGGGGCCGGCGTGTTCAAGAGCGGCATCGACCGGCCGGACACGTTGTTCCCGCTCTTCTCCGTCTGGCCGATGGGATACCCGTTCCTCATTGCCGCGGTGGACGCGCTGCTGCCGGTCGACGTGTTCTGGGCGGCCAAGCTGCTGAACATGGCCTGCATCGGCGGCGGGCTGTTCCTGCTGCATCGGGTGTTCGGCGCCTGGGCGCTGGCGCCGGCCGGCCTCTATCTGTTTTGGCCGGTGCTCGACACCCATTCCTGGACGCTGGCCGAGGCGCCGTTCCTGCTGCTCCAGTTCGTCCTCATCCGCCTGCTGGCGGCGGCCGAGGACACGGAGCGACACCTTGCCGTGGCCGCTGGCATCGCGGCGGCGGCGCTGGGGCTGTTCCTGCTGCGCTACGTCGGCGCCTTCGCCTTCCTGGTCGGCGGGCTGGCGGTGCTGAACGCGGCTTGGCGGCGGCGCTGGCGCACGGCGTTCGCGCTGTCCGGCACGCTCACCGTGGCCGGGGGGCTGGCGGCGCTGTACCTGTGGAACAACGTCGTCCATACCGGGCTCGCCACCGGGACGACGCGCATCCCCAACCAGACGCCGCTGGCCGAACTGGCGATGCAGGCGGCGCGCGGCTTCTGGGGCGCCGCCAACCCGGTGTTCCTCGACGTCGCCCTGGACGCGCGCGGGCTGGCGCTGAACGCGCTGCTGTTCGGCCTGCCGGCGCTGGCCGTGGCGCTGGTGGTGTGGCGTGAGCGGGGCCGGGGGGATGGCGCGGCCAACGCGACCGCCGACCGCTTCGCCCGCTGGGCGCTGGTCACCGGGATCACCTTCTTCGCGGCGGTGGTGCTGCTGCGCGCGCGGCAGTACTTCGACGGCTTCGACCCGCGCTTCGTCACCACCGGGTTGCTGCCCATCGCGGTGTGGGCGTTCTGGCGCGTGCTGCGCCGGCAGGGGCGGGCGGCGTGGGTGCTGACGGCGTGCGTTCTCGCGCTCGGCCTTGCCGGGGTGGCGCAGTACACGGTGCGCCCGTGGCTGGCCTTTCGCGCCTCCGGCGCCCCGTCGTACGAGGCGATCCGGCGGGCGGAGGCCGAACGCCTCGCCGCCGTGCCGCCGGGCAGCGTCTACGTCTTCGGTTTCGGCCCGCCGGAGGTCTTCTACCTGCGCCCGGACCTCGCCGTGGCGCATCCCCGCGTGCGCCTGCGCGGCGGCCAGAGCTGGGAGGAGTTCCTGGACACGCTGCGCCCCTTCGGCCGGCCGATCTACGCGGGCGACGACTGGCGCGGCGAGCGGCGCTTCGACGAATCCGTGGCCGAGGCCTACCGCAGCCACATCGCCGGCCGCGGCATCGTGCGCATCAAGTAGCGCGGGCGACACCCACTATATCTTGTGCCGGCATCGCCTCCGGCCGAAGGGTGTGCCGGCACCGCTTTCCGCCGAACATTCCGCTGCCGAAATTATCCCCGTTATTCGGTGTGCGGACTCGTGAGCCGGCGCGCTTCCCCGCCGTCCAAATGGTGATTCCGACGGGGTAAGGATTCGGACGGCGCACCGTCACCGCCGGGGCCCTGGAACGCGCTGGCGTTACCTGTCATGACTTTGAAACAGTTCTTGCCCGCCCGCCGTTCATGAGTCCCGCGATTTGCGGCGCGGGTCATGGCACTTGGAACGGTCGCGAATCGCGGCGGGCGGCGGCGGCCGTGGAACAAGGCCCCGGTTGTGCCCGTTATCCACAGCGCAGGCAAGATGTTGGGGATAGATCGGATGGCGCCTACCAAATGTATTGCCGCCCCCATCGATCCTGTTAGGATGCCGCCAACATACAGCATCTGGTGCCTATGAGCCAGCGCGAGCGCGGTCTAGGCCCTATGTCAGGCAGAGGAAGGGAGCCCGAATCACCATGCGGATCCAGCGACGCTTTACGATCGAGGGGCAGGACGCCTACGCCGCCATCGGCTTCCGCCGCACCGGCAGCGAGATCCGCAATCCCGACGGCTCCGTGGTGTTTTCGCAGTCCGACATCGAAGTGCCGGAAGGCATGAGCCAGGTCGCCAGCGACATCCTGGCGCAGAAGTACTTCCGCAAGGCCGGCGTCCCCGCCGCGCTGAAGCCGGTCGAGGAGAACACCGTTCCCTCCTGGCTGTGGCGCAAGGCCGCGGACGAATCCGCGCTGGCCGAGCTGCCGAAGGAAAAGCGCTATATCGGCGAGACCTCGGCCAAGCAGGTCTTCGACCGGCTGGCCGGCACCTGGACCTACTGGGGCTGGAAGGGCGGCTATTTCGATTCGGAGGCCGACGCGCGCGCCTTCTTCGACGAGATGCGCTTCATGCTGGCCGCCCAGATGGCCGCACCCAACAGCCCGCAGTGGTTCAACACCGGCCTGCACTGGGCCTACGGCATCGACGGCCCCGGCCAGGGCCACTTCTATGTTGATTTCAAGACCGGCCTCCTGACCTCCTCGGCTTCCGCCTACGAGCACCCGCAGCCGCACGCCTGCTTCATCCAGTCGGTCGCCGACGACCTCGTCAACGAGGGCGGCATCATGGACCTGTGGGTGCGCGAGGCGCGCCTGTTCAAGTACGGTTCGGGCACCGGCTCCAACTTTTCCCGCCTGCGCGGCGAGGGTGAGAGGCTGTCGGGCGGCGGCAAGTCGTCGGGCCTGATGAGCTTCCTGAAGATCGGCGACCGCGCCGCCGGCGCCATCAAGTCGGGCGGCACCACGCGCCGCGCCGCCAAGATGGTCACCGTCGACCTCGACCACCCCGACATCGAGGCCTACATCGACTGGAAGGTCGTCGAGGAGCAGAAGGTCGCCGCCCTGGTCGCCGGCTCCAAGATCTGCCAGGAGCACATGAACCGCGTCATGGCCGCCGCGCAGAACGGCCTCGACCCGAAGGAGAACCGCGAGCTGCGCAAGGCGATCATCGGCGCCCGCGCCGCGCAGATCCCGGAGAACTACATCCAGCGCGTCATCCAGTTCGCCGGCCAGGGCTTCACCGCGATCGAATTCCGCACCTACGACACCGACTGGGATTCGGAGGCCTACCTGACGGTGGCCGGCCAGAACTCCAACAACTCGGTGCGCATCACCGACGAGTTCTTCGGGGCGGTGCTGAACGACGGCGACTGGAACCTGATCCGCCGCACCGACGGCAAGGTCCACCGGACCCTGAAGGCCCGCGACCTGTGGGAGAAGATCGGCTACGCCGCCTGGGCCTGCGCCGATCCCGGCGTGCAGTTCGACACCACCATCAACGACTGGCACACCTGCCCCGAGTCCGGCCGCATCAACGCGTCGAACCCCTGCTCGGAGTACATGTTCCTCGACGACACGGCCTGCAACCTGGCGTCGCTGAACCTGCTGTCGTTCCGCATGCCGAACGGCGCCTTCGACGTCGAGGCGTTCGAGCACGCCTGCCGCCTGTGGACCGTCGTGCTGGAAGTCTCCGTGCTGATGGCGCAGTTCCCGTCGAAGGAAATCGCCCAGCTGTCGTACGAGTTCCGCACGCTGGGCCTCGGCTTCGCCAACCTGGGCGGCCTGCTGATGGCGTCCGGCCTGCCGTACGACTCGGACGAGGGCCGCGCCTACTGCGCCGCCATCTCCGCGGTGATGACCGGTGTCGCTTACGCCACCTCGGCCGAGATGGCGGAGGAGCTGGGCCCGTTCCCGGCCTTCCAGAAGAGCCGCGAGTCGATGCTGCGGGTCATCCGCAACCACCGCCGCGCCGCCTTCGGCGAGACCGAGGGCTACGAGGGCCTGTCGGTGAAGCCGGTGCCCTTCAACGCCGAGGACTGCCCGGACGGCGAACTGGCCGTGGCCGCCCGCCGCGCCTGGGACCGCGCGCTGGCGCTGGGCGAGAAGCACGGCTACCGCAACGCGCAGGCCACGGTGGTGGCGCCGACCGGCACCATCGGTCTGGTCATGGACTGCGACACCACCGGCATCGAGCCGGACTTCGCGCTGGTGAAGTTCAAGAAGCTGGCCGGCGGCGGCTACTTCAAGATCGTCAACCGGCTGGTGCCGGAGGCCCTGCGCACGCTGGGCTATGACGAGGACGAGATCGCCGAGATCGAGCGCTAC
>DASPIO010000381.1:0-18139 GCA_035629155.1 Azospirillum sp.
GAGAGCGAGCAGACCTACCGCGGCTTCGGCGTGTCGGCCTGCGCCACCTGCGACGGCTTCTTCTTCCGCGGCAAGGAGGTCGTGGTGGTCGGCGGCGGCAACTCCGCCGTGGAGGAGGCGCTGTACCTCACCAACCACGCCAGCAAGGTCACGGTGATCCACCGCCGCGACAGCTTCCGGTCCGAGAAGATCCTGCAGGACCGCCTGTTCCGCAACCCGAAGATCCAGGTCATCTGGGACAGCGTGGTGGAAGAGGTGGTGGGCCAGGGCGACGGCACCTTCGACAGCCCGCGCGCGGTCACCGGCGTGCGCATCCGGAACGTGAAGACGGACGCCGAGTCCACCGTGCCGTGCGAGGGCGTGTTCGTCGCCATCGGCCATTCGCCGGCCAGCGAGGTCTTCAAGGGCAAGGTCGCGATGGACGAGCACGGCTACATCCTGACCGCCCCGGACTCGACCGCCACCAACGTCCCCGGCGTGTTCGCCGCCGGCGACATCAAGGACAAGGTCTACCGCCAGGCCGTCACCGCCGCCGGCATGGGCTGCATGGCCGCCCTGGAGGTCGAGCGCTGGCTGGCCGCCAACGAACCGGCCGCCGGTGCCCACGAGGTGAAGACCCCGGCGGGGAGCTGGTAAGCGCCGGTCGCCACTCTCCTCCGTTCGGCGAAATCAAGCCCTTCGATCGGGGAACCACGCTCGCGCCGCTGTGGGCGGCGCAACCAAGCGTGGTCGGCACCGTTTGTAAGGGCACCCCGACCGAACGGATTTTGGAGAGACGATCATGCGCATCATCAAGGCCGTTGTCCTGCTCGGCCTCTTCGGTTCGCTGCTGGCCGCCTGCAACACCTTCGAAGGCATGGGCGAGGACGTCCAGGCCGGCGGCCGCGCCATGGAACGCTCGGCCGACAGCGTTCAGAAGAGGATGTGACCCCATCCGGTCAGAGGGCGCGTCCCCGCCACGGCAGCAAGGCGGGGACGCGCGACCGGTACGCGCGGTACGCCTCCCCATAGAGCGCCAGGAGCGTGCGCTCCTCGTGCATCATGCCGATCAGCAGGTAGGCGCTCGCCCACACCGCCGTGGCGAGGCTGAGCGGATCGGCCACCCCGCCCCACAGCACCAGCAGCCCGCCCGCGTAGAGCGGATGGCGCATGAAGCGGTGCGCGCCGTCCAGGCGCAGCGGCTCGTCCTCGTTCAAGGCGATGCCCGTCCGGTGCGCGCGGATCTGCGCCGTGCCGGCGAAGCGGCCGAGGTCGTAGCCCGCCACCCCCCACAGGAACACCGCCACCCCCGCCGCCACGGCCACAGCCTGCCCCACCGCCAGCCACGCCGGCCGGTCGAACGGAGCGCCATCGATCAACACCCGCCCCAGCGCCAGCACCGGCAGCAGCGTGGCCACGGCGAACAGGTTGTAGGCAAACCGCGTGTACGGCCCCAGCCGCAGCCACGCCTTGACCGCCGGCGTCGCCAGCACGCTGTGCCCCAGGCCGAACGCCGCCCAGGCGAGAGCGTAGAGGAAGTGGGAGAGAATCCTTACCCCGCCATGCGCTTGATGGTGTTGGTGGTGCTCTGTCCGGCCACGAGCTCGGCGAGCACGACCTTGCCGCCATAGCTCTGCACGAAGTCGGCGCCCACGACCGTGTCGATCGTGTAGTCCGCCCCCTTCACCAGCACGTCCGGGCGCAGCGCCCTGATGAGCTGTTCGGGTGTGTCCTCGCCGAAGATCACCACGAGGTCGACCGGGGCCATGGAGGCCAGCACGGTGGCGCGCGCCGTCTCGCTCTGCACCGGGCGGGTCGGACCCTTCAGGCGCTGCACGGACTCGTCGCTGTTCAGCCCGACCACCAGCACGTCGCACGCCGCCTTGGCCTGCGACAGCAGCGACACATGTCCGGGGTGCAACAGGTCGAAGCAGCCGTTGGTGAAGCCCACCCGCTTGCCGCGCAGGCGCCAGCGCTCGGCGCACTCCGCCGCCTGCTCGCGGGTCGCCACCTTGGCCTCGCCGTGGCGCCATTCCTGGGTGTGCAGCGCCTCCAGCAATTCCGGCGCGCGGACCACGGCGGTGCCGACCTTTCCCACCACGATGCCGGCGGCGAGGTTGGCGAGGCGCGCCGCATCCTCCAGCGGCACGCCGGCGGACAGCGCGGAGGTCAGCGTGGCGACGACGGTGTCGCCGGCGCCGGACACGTCGAACACCTCGCGCGCCTCGGCCGGCAAGTGGGCCACCAAGCCGTCCTTCGTCACCACGCTCATGCCCCGTTCGGACCGCGTGGCCAGCACGGCGTCGATGCCGCAGGTCTCGATGATGCGGCGGCAGGCCGCGACGACCTGGTCGTCGGAGTCGGCCGGCATGCCGGTCGCCTCCATCAGCTCCTTGCGATTGGGCGTGACGACGCTCGCCCCCTTGTAGCGGCGGTAGTCGCTGCCCTTGGGGTCGACCACCACCGGCAGGCCGGCGGTGCGGGCCACGGCGATGACCCGGGCCAGCAGCTTGTCGGTCAGCGTGCCCTTGCCGTAGTCCGACAGGATCACCGCGCCCACGTCGTACAGCGCGTCGCGCACCATGCCGGACACGAGGTTCGCGCTGTCGGCGGCGATCGGCGCCACCGTCTCGGCGTCGGCGCGCAGCAGTTGCTGACGTCCGCCGATGAAGCGGGACTTCACCGTGGTCTGCCGGCCGGGCTGGGCCACCATGCCGCCGTCGCCGCCCAGTTCCGTGGCGACCAGCCGGCGCAGTTCGGCCCCGGCGGCATCGTCGCCGATGACCGAGACGAAACGGCACGCCGCGCCCAGCGCCATGACGTTGGCCGCCACGTTGCCGGCGCCGCCGAGCATGGCGCTCTCGCGCTCGATGCGCAGGACGGGGATCGGCGCCTCGGGCGAGACGCGGTCCACCGCGCCGTAGACGAAGCGGTCGAGCATGACGTCGCCGACGCACAGCACGCGCGCGGACGACAGCGAATCGATGTGGCGGGCAAGGTCGCTCATGCGCGCACTTCTACCAGTCGCGGCCCGCTCACGGCAAGGTGACTGGCCGGTGAGCGGGATGCGGCGTTACATCGGGGGCATGCCCGACGTCGCTGCTCCCCCTCCTCCCCTCCTCAAGCGTCTGGTGCCGGTGCTGCTGCTGGCCGGCGGGCTTGTGGCCTTCTTCGCGCTGGGGCTCGACCGGCAGCTCTCGCTGGCGGCGCTGGCGCGGCACCGCGCCGAGCTGGCCGGCTTCGTCGCCGAGCAGGGCGCGGTGGCGGTGCTGGCCTACGTGGGTGTCTACGCGCTGTCGGTGGCGTTCTCGGTGCCGGGGGCGACGGTGCTGACGCTGGCCGGCGGCTTCCTGTTCGGCACGCTGGCGGCCACAGCCTACGCCGTCACCGGGGCGACGCTGGGCGCCGTGGCTGTGTTCCTGGCGGCGCGCTCGGCGCTGGGCGGCGGGTTGCGCGAGCGCGCCGGGCCGTGGATCGCCCGGCTGGAGGCGGGATTCCGGGAGCACGCCTTCTCCTACACGCTGTTCCTGCGGCTGGTGCCGCTGTTCCCGTTCTGGCTGGTCAACCTGGTGCCGGCCTTCCTGGGCGTGCCGCTGCGCACCTACGCCCTGGCGACGCTGATCGGCATCGTGCCGGGCGGGCTGGTCTACGCCTCCGTCGGCAACGGGCTGGGCGCGGTGCTGGACTCTGGGGGCACGCCGGACCTGGGGCTGATCTTCGCGCCGGAGGTGCTGTTCCCCCTGCTGGGGCTGGCGGCCCTGGCGCTGCTGCCGGTGGCGGCAAAGGCATGGCGGGGGCGGCGATGACGGAGACGATCCGCTGCGGCCTGTGCGTGATCGGCGCCGGTTCCGGCGGGCTGTCGGTCGCGGCGGCGGCGGCGCAGATGGGCGTGGACACGGTGCTGATCGAGCGCGCGGCCATGGGCGGCGACTGCCTCAACACTGGCTGCGTGCCGTCCAAGGCGCTGCTGGCCGCCGCCAAGGCGGCACAAGGGCTGCGCACGGCCGGGCGGTTCGGGGTGAACGGGCACGAGCCAGTCATCGACTTCGCCGCCGTGCATGCGCACGTCGCCGGGACGATCACCGCCATCGCCCCGCACGACAGCCAGGAACGGTTCGAGGGGCTGGGCGTGCGGGTGATCCGCGCCTCCGCGCGCTTCGTGGACGCCGACACCATCGAGGCCGGCGGCATGCGGATCAAGGCGCGCCGCTTCGTGCTGGCAACCGGCTCACGCCCCCTGGTGCCGCCGATCGCCGGGCTCGACTCGGTCCTCACCCTGACCAACGAGACGATCTTCGAACGCACCACGGCGCCCGAGCACCTGATCGTCCTGGGCGGTGGGCCGATCGGCGTGGAAATGGCGCAGGCGCACCGCCGTCTCGGCGCCCGCGTCACCGTTGTCGAGAAGCAGAGCCTGCTGCCCAAGGACGACCCGGAACTGGTGGAGGTCGTGCGCCGCCGCCTGACCGCCGAGGGGGTGGATCTGGTCGAGCGGACGGGCGTCGCGGCGGTCGAGCGCGCCGGGAACGGTGTCGCCGCCCTGCTGGAGGACGGCCGGCGGATCCAAGGCTCCGACCTGCTGGTGGCGGCCGGGCGCCGGGCCAACGTGGAGGACCTGGGGCTGGAGACCGCCGGCATCGAAACCACGAAGGCCGGAGTCGTGGTCGACGCCCGGCTGCGTACCACGAATCGGCGCGTCTTCGCCGTGGGCGACGTGACCGGCGGCCCGGCCTTCACGCACATGGCCGGGCATCAGGCCGGCATCATCATCCGCAACGCGCTGTTCCGCTGGCCGGCGCGGGCGGACCGCGCCGCCGTGCCGTGGGTCACCTACAGCGATCCCGAACTGGCCCACGTCGGCCTGACCGAGGCGCAGGCGGGAGAGCGGCACGGCAACGTGCGGGTTCTGCGCGCGCCCTTCGCGGAGAACGACCGCGCCCGTGCCGAGGGCGCGCCGGAGGGACTGGCCAAGGTCGTGGCGCTGCCCGGCGGGCGGATCCTCGGCGCCTCCATCGTCGGCGCGCACGCGGGTGAGCAGATCGCGCTGTGGTGCCTTGCGCTGTCCAAAGGCCTGCGCGTGCACGACGTCGCCGGGCTGCTGCTGCCCTACCCCACGCTGACGGAGGCCGGCAAGCGGGCGGCCGGCAGCTTCTTCACGCCCACTCTGTTCGGACCGCGCACGCGGTTGTTGGTACGCTTCCTTTCCTGGTTCGGCTAATTTCCGCTCGCTCGCGGGGTGCAAGTGTAACCCTTCGTTAAAGGGCTGCGCGCTTCACTGTCGCGGCGCAGGCAGAAGCCGCGCAGGGAGGCCGGATTGCGCATCCTGGTGGTCGACGATTCCCGCATGGCTCGCACGGCGCTGTGCCAGCAGCTTGCCACGATGGGGTACGAGACGGCGTGGGCCGCCGGCGGCGCGGACGCGCTGGCCCGTGTCCAGGAGGAGGCGTTCGACGTCGTCCTGGTCGACTTCAAGGTCGAGGACATGGACGGCGTGGAGGTGTGCTGGCACCTGCGCGCCGCGCAAGGCGCCAAGCACCTCTACCTGATGCTGATGATCCCCGGCAGCATCACCAACCAGTTCTTCGAGGTGGTGGAGAACGGTGCCGACGAGTTCCTGCGCAAGCCGCTGGACTGGGCATGGCTGCGCGCCCGCCTGCTGGCGGCGTCGCGCGTGGTGGACATGCAGCGCGAGCTGGAGCGGCTGGCGACCACCGATTCGCTGACCGGCGCCTTGAACCGCGGCCGCTTCATGGCCCGCGCGGCGGAGGAGGTGATGCGCGCCCGCCGCTATGGCCGCGACCTGTCGGCGATGATGCTGGACATCGACTTCTTCAAGCGGATCAACGACACCCACGGGCATGCGGCCGGCGACGAGGCGATCCGCATGAACGTGCGCACCACCCGCCACCTGATCCGCCAGTGCGACGTGCTGGGCCGGCTGGGCGGCGAGGAGTTCGCCGTGCTGCTGCCGGAAACGGCGCTGCCCGGCGCGGTGCTGCTGGCCGAACGGCTGCGCCGCTCGCTGGCGGTGACGGCGGTGAAGGCGCCGGACGGGGCGAGCTTCACCTTCACCGTCAGCATCGGCGTCAGCACCCTGCACAAGGGCGAGGACCACATCGACCCGATGCTGGCCCGCGCCGACGAGGCGCTGTACCGCGCCAAGCGGTCGGGCCGCAACCGCGTGCTGCCGGAGGAGCCGGCGACGGCTGGCTGACGGGTCAAAGGCGTTCAAGACACCCATCTGGCGGGCGCGCCATCCTGGCGGACGACGACACAAGGAACCCCGCCATGCTCAAAGGCTTCACCCCGCCCTTCACGCCCGACGGCCGCTCCTCGCTCGCCCCGGCACCGCCCTGGCACTACGCCGGCTGGCTGTTCTCCATCGCGTACGAGATGGATCCGGCCGTGGCGAACCGCTTTCTGCCCGAAGGCTTCGGGCGCGCCACCGGCTGCGCCGCCGCGCATTTCTGCGACTGGCAGGCGACCACCGACGGCAGCGAACTGCTCGACCCCATCTACGCGCAGTACCGCGAATTCTTCGTGCTGATCGAGGCCGAGCGGCGCGGCGACACCGTGAACTTCTGCCCCTTCATCTACGTGGACCAGGACATCTCCATGGTGCGCGGCTGGCTTCAGGGACTGCCCAAGAAGCTGGGCAACGTGTGGCTCACCCGCTCCTACCCGCTGAACCACCCGGCGGCGGCGCCGGCCGTTGCGGGCACGCGGCTGGGCGCCTCGCTGGCGGTGAAGGACCGGCGGCTGGCGCAGGCGGGGCTGACGCTCACCGGCGGCGAGGGGCGCCGGCTGGGCCTGCTGGCGCGGCCGACCTACGGGCTGACCGGCCTGCCCAGCCTGATCGGCGGCGCCCAGGCGGCGCAGCCCCGGCTGGTCCGCATGGCGGCCGACGCCAAGGAGTTCGGCCCGAGCTTCGCCGCCGACGCCTCGCTTGACTTCTTCGATTCGCCGCGCGAGGAACTGGTGGCGCTGGCGCCGAACCGGGTGGTCGACGCGTCGGCCGGCTGCTTCGCGCTGACCATCTCGCGCGTCGCCGACGGGGAGGTGCCGTGACGGCAAAGGCAACGCTGGAAACCGCCCCGGCCCAACGGGGCATCGAGGTGAGGAGCGGCGCGCATCCGCCCATGCGCTTCGCGCCGCACTGGCACGACCGCTGGGCGCTGGGCGCCATCCGCGCGGGCACCTGCAACTTCGCCTGCTCCGGCGGGCGCTGGACGGCGGTGCCCGGCGACCTCGTGCTGATCCCGGCCTTCGCCGTGCACTCCGCCAGCGTCGGCCGGCAGGGGCTGGACATGCGCATGCTCTACCTGCCCCCGGCGCTGGTGGAGGAGGTTCTGCGCCTGCAGCCCGAGCATGGGCCCCGCGCCCCCCGCCCCGTGCTGCTGGACCAAGCCCTCGCCGGCCGGCTGACCGACGAGGACACCGCACCGGGCACCCCGGCCTTCGACGACGTGGTGGCGGCGGCGCTGCGCGCCTTCCACGCCGACGGCGGCAGCGCCCCCCTGGACCGGCCGGAGCGGCGCGAGCCGCGCATCGCCCGGCTGTGCGCCGCGCTGCAACGGGCCGGCGCGCGACCGGACGTGGAGGCGCTGGCGCAGGAGTTGGGCCTGACCCGCCCGCACCTCGCCCGCCTGTTCCGCCGCACGGTCGGGCTGGCCCCCGGCGAGTACGCCCGGCTGATGCGGCTGGAGCACGCCAAGCACCTGCTGGCCTCCGGCCACGCCCTGTCCGACGTGGCGGCGGAGGCCGAGTTCGCCGACCAGGCGCACCTGACCCGCTGGTTCAAGCGCGTCTACGGCGTCACCCCGGCGCAGGTTCGCGCTGCGCCGTAGGCAAGCGGCGCGCACTCGCCTAACATTCCCCGGCCATGCCGATGCCCCCCCTTGCCCGCAGCCTGTCCGCCAAGCTCCTCGTGCTGACGGTGCTGTTCGTCATGCTGGCGGAGGTGCTGATCTTCACCCCCTCGGTGGCGCGCTTCCGCCTGACCTACCTGGAGGAGCGGCTGGCCGCCGGCCACCTCGCGGCACTCGCGGTCGAGGCGGCGCCCGACCGCACGGTGACGGAGGGGCTGACGGCCAAGCTGCTGGCGCATGTCGGCGCGCACGCGGTGGACCTCATTCAACCCGATTCGCGGGTCTATATGCTGGCGCGCTCCATGCCGCCGGAGGTCGACGCGACCTTCGACCTGCGCGACACCGGCTTCATCATGCTGATCGCCGACGCCTTTTCCGCACTCGCCCGCGCCGAGCGGCGGGCGATCCGCGTCATCGGTCCCTCGCCCAGGGACGCCCGCCTGCGGGTCGAGGTGGTGCTGGACGAGAGCCCGATGGTCGAGGCCATGCGCGACTTCGCGGCACGCATCCTGGCGCTGTCGGTGGTCATCTCGCTGATCACCGCGGGGCTGGTGTTCCTGGCGCTGAACGGACTGTTCGTGCGGCCGATGCGGCGCCTGACGGAAAGCGTCGTCGCCTTCGCCCGCGCCCCGGAGTCGGCGCCACCGCCCCCGGCGGGCGAGCGGACGGACGAGATCGGCACCGCGCTGCGCGAACTGGCGGCCATGCAGGACACCGTGCGCACCGCGCTGCGCCAGCGCGAGCGGCTGGCGGCGCTGGGCACGGCGGTCGCCAAGATCAACCACGACCTGCGCGGCATCCTCGCCACGGCCTCGCTGCTGTCCGAGCGGCTGGGCGAAAGCGCCGACCCGGAGGCGCGCCGGGTCACGCCCCGGCTGATGGCGGCGCTGGACCGCGCCGTGGACCTGTGCGGGCAGACGCTGTCCTACACCCGCGACGGCGTGCTGCCGCTGCGCCGCCAGCCGGTGGCGCTGGCCGCCCTGGTCGACGAGGTCGAGCCGGAGGTGCGGGCCGGTCTGCGCGCCGACGGCGTGCGGGCGGAGGCCGCCTGGGTCAACGCCGTGCCGGCCGGGCTGAGCGTCACCGCCGACCGCGACCAGCTCGCCCGCGCGCTGGTCAACCTGGGCCGCAACGCCATGCAGGCGGGGGCCGACACGGTGACGGTGGCGGTGATGGTGGCGGCACAGCCGGCCGGCGGGCGGGTGACGCTGACCGTGGCCGACACCGGCCCCGGCCTGCCGCCGCGAGCGCGCGAGCATCTGTTCGAACCCTTCGCCGGATCGGCGCGCGCCGGTGGCGTGGGCCTCGGCCTCGCCATCGCGCGGGAGATCGCGCGGGCGCACGGCGGCGACCTGCGGCTGGTCGAGACCACCGGGGCCGGGACGACCTTCGCCCTGGACCTGCCGGCGTAGGAGCGCAGACGCCCGCAGGAAATGTTACCCAATGTTACACGATGATACGCCCTGGGCAGGGCTGTCACATCCGGCCACCGGCTTCATTTTTCGGCGGAGCCCTGGTTGGGCACGACAAGAATGGGCTGATGCGGCCAGTATCGCATCGATCATGGCGGAGATTAGGAATTTTGTCAATTCGACGGCCGGCGCGACGCCGATTGATTCATTCGTAGTCTTGCATCACTCTTCCTGCCCGAAGCGCCGCGCCGACGGCGCGCAGGACAGGGGAGAGCGGACTGTGGAAGGCACGGGCAAGTGGATCACCGGCGGCGCCGTCGGACTCCTGGCGTTCATCGGCCTGTTCGCGGCGTCGCGGGCGCAGGATTCGGCCTTCTACTGGGGCGGATTCCTGGTGTTCGTCGGCTGCGTGGCCTACATCTTCCACATGATCAACAGCCACTACGACCGCCGGGACACCGCGTCCGGCGATGGCCACGCCGAGCCGCCGCATTGACCATCACCCCGATCCGCGCATGAGCTGGGATCCAGAGCGGCACGCGCTGTTCGACGCGCTGCGCCGGCGCCCGGCGCACGACCTGCTGGCCGCCCTGCCCACACTCGACCCCAAGCGGATCGTCGACCTCGGCTGCGGCGGCGGGCACCTGTCGCGCCTGTTGGCCGAGCGCTGGCCGCAGGCCGAGGTGCTGGGGGTGGACCATTCGCCGGCCATGCTGGCGTGGGCGGAGGGCACGCCGTCGCGCGTGCGGTGGCTGCGCGCCGACCTGCACGCGTGGCGCCCGCATTGGCCGGTGGACCTGCTGATCTCCAACGCCGCGCTGCATTGGCTGGACAACCATGCGGAGCTGTTCCCCGAGTTGCTGGAGGCGGTGGCGCCCGGTGGCGTGCTGGCGGTGCAGATGCCCCGCAACGCCGACGCGCCTTCGCACGCCCTGTTGCGGGAGACGGCGGCGGCGGGGTCCTGGCGCGACCGGCTGGGCGGCGTGCTGCGCCCGCGGCCGGTGCACGCCCCGCAGGATTATTTCGATTGGCTGGCGCCGTTCGCCAAGCGCGTCGACGTGTGGGAGACCGAGTACCTGCAGGTGCTGCACGGCGACGCGCCGGTCTTCCAGTGGCTGAAGGACTCCGCCCTGGTGCCGGTGATGGAGGCGCTGCGGGGCGAGGAGCTGACGGCCTTCCTGAACGCCTACCGCGAGCGCCTGGAGGCCGCCTACCCGGAGCGGCCCGACGGCTCGACGCTGTTCCCGTTCAAGCGCCTGTTCATCGTCGCGCGGGTGTGACGGGCAGTTGAATTGCCATTCCCTCGCCTCCGGCGGGGGGAGGACGGAAAAGGCTACCTCCGCACGCCACCCGTCCAGAACGGCTTGGCGTCCTCGAAGCTTTCCCACTGCGCGACCAGGGACGGCTCGGCGTCCACCATGCCGCGCGCCAGCCAGCCGATGACGATGCCCGCCGCCCGGCGTTCGCCGGGGGCCGCCGGGCTGCCGTCGTCGTGCAGGTCGCGCAGCAGGCGCGTCGCCGTCGCCACGTCGTTCAGGTGGCCCAGCGCGTCCTGGAAGCCGGCGAGTTGCTGGATGTAGCGGCGCGCCGCCTTGTCGGCATAGAGCGGGCGGAAGAACTCCGCGGCGTAGCGCAGCTTCTTCAGGGCGATGCGGAGCTGGTGGCGGTCGTCCACCGACAGCGCGGCGAAGCCCTTGCCGGCCTTGCGGGCCTTGCGGTGGCGCTTGGCCAGCAGGTCGCCGGCCAGGGTGTCCACCGGCTCGAACAGGCGGGCGGACTGCTCGTTGACCGGCTGGCCGCGCCAGCGCCGGCCCTCCAGCCACGCCGTGAGTTCGAGCTGGAAGGCGCCGTAGCGGGCCGACAGGATGGCCTCGCGCGCACCCTGGTAGGCGCGCTGGCGCCGCGCCTCGGCGGCGTGCTCCAGGGCGTGCAGTTCACCCACCTGGGCGGCGCCATGCTCGCCGGCCTTCTCGAAGGCGTCGCGCACGGGGGCGTGGAGTTCGGTGAGGAAGACGTCCCAGTCGCGCGCCGGCCCCAGATGGCCGCCCAGCCATTTCACCTCGCCGACCAGCCAATCGTACTGCTCCGGCGGGACGAAGGGGCGGAACAGCGCCAGCGCCGAGCGCAGCCGGCGCAGCGCCACGCGCATCTGGTGGATGCCCTCCGGATCCGCGCCCTTCAGCGAACACGCCTCGTTGGCCGCGAGGTGGTTCAGGCAGCTGCGCACGATGCGGCACAGCGCGCCCTCCACCGTCACCGATGGGTCGAGCGCCAGCTTCTCCGCCTTCACCGGGCCGTCCGCCTCGCCCGACGCCAGGGCGTAGCCGCGCGCCGCCTTGGTGCGCACCTCGACGCGCAGGGGGGCCACCTTGGCCAGCTCCAGCGCCACGGCGAAGAGGTCAGCCGGGTCGCCGTCGCCCATGAGTTCGAGTTCCAGTTCAGCCACCGGCTGCACGGCGCCGGCCATGGTGCGGATCTCGCCCTCGTCGATCGCCAGCTCGATGGTGGAGGACGCGCCGTTCAGGATGCGCACAGTGCGGCGGATGTGGCTGGCGAACACCGGCTCCAGGTCCGAGGCGGCGAGCGTGCCGAGCTGCTGGAGGGCGGCCGGCTCGGTGATCACCGACAGGTCGGGCGCGGGGCCGGGCACCGGCCATTCCCACTCGTCGCGCGACAGGCCGCCGTCGTCGGCGACCGCGCCCTTGACGGTCTGGATGTACTGCGCACCTTGGCGGCGCACCCGTAACGTCACCCGGCGGCGCGCCAGCCGCAGGTCGGGCGTGTCGAAATAGGTGCTTTCCAGTTGCCTGGTGACCGCCTTGCCCTTGCCGCGCTCCTTCAGGACGGGGGCGCCGCGCAGGCGCCCCAGGTCTTCCGGACGGACGGCGAGCTTCAGCTCCGTCTCGCGGTTGGTGTCCTCAGCCATGGCACGCGCGGGCCATTCCCATCCCCTCAGCACCCATCCCTCGGACCAAGCGGTCGTTCGGTGTCGAACCTTGTACACCGACGAGCGGGACGCTGCCTAGACAGGCTGAGTTTACAGTTTTGTTGCAGTTTCATGACGGCGCATCCGGCGAATCCTTCGACAGCACCATCACCTTCGACAGGAACGCCAGCGCGGAGGAGCGCACGGACAGCCCCGCCCCGGCGAACAGGGCGCCCAGGTCCTGCGCCGCGTAGTCGGCGTAATAGGGTTCGTGGAAGGCCAGCGGGAACAGCTCGATCAGGCCGTCCATGGCCGGGTTGTCGCCGCGCTGCAGGCTGTCGATGAACACGGCGATACCGTCGGGCTTCAGCACCCGCGCGATCTCCGCCGCCGCGCGGGCGCGCACGCCGCGCGGCAGTTCGTGGAACAGGTAGATGCAGGTCACCACGTCCTGGCTGGCGTCGGGCAGCGGCAACGCCTCGGCCGCCGCCTGCACGACGTGCGTGCTGCGCGCCCAGGGGGCCAGCCGCCGCCGCGCCTCGTCCAGGTAGGCGTGCGACAGGTCCACCGCCGTGGTGTCCAGGCGCGGCCAGTTGTCCTTGACGAAGGTGAGGAAGCGCCCGGTGCCCGCCGCCACGTCGGTGAGACGGCAATCGGCCAGGGTGCGGTGCTTCAGGTGCTCGAAGATCGGCACCAGGGCCTGCCGGCGCATGGCGTCCGCACCGCCGCCGAACAGCACCTCCACCTGATGGTCGTAGAGCTGGGCGCTGCGCGCCGACAGGTAGCCGTCGGTCTGGAAGTGGAAGTTCTGGCGGTAGTAGGGCGGCAGCTTCTCCGCGCCCGTCTCCACCATCGGGGGCGGGTTCTCGCGCACCTCGAATCCGATCCCGGCGCGGCGGCGGCGCACCACCTCCGGCAGGTCGCGGAAGAAGGCGGCGGCATCGGCCAGCACCCGCGCCGGGGCGGGCACGAGGTCGTGCGGCATGCGGTAATAGCCAGCGGCGATGTTGGCGAGGTCACGCTCCATCAGCGCGCGAAGCTCGGCCAGGATGCCGCGGGTGTCGGGGAAGGAGAGGCCCTGCGGCCGTTTGGCGCGCGGCACCGCCGGTCCGCTGAGGCGGGCGGCCACCGCGTACTGCCCGAAGAACCACGCCACCCGCGCCGCCTGGGACGCGGCGTAGGCGAAGCGCCCCACGGGGCCCAGGCGTTCCCCATATCGTTCCGATGCGTCGGTCATGGCAGAAACATGGGGTGCGCCACCGCCCGCGGCGATGGACGCCCACCCTTTCGGGGAGGGCGTTACCCCTGCCGGCGGGCGTTGCAAAGCGCCGGAAGCTGTGCTTCGTTGCGGCCAATCCCAACACCAACCCGAAACTGGGGGACACGCCGCCAATGACCGACTTCAACACCATCGACGACCTGAGCGTGAACGGCAAGACGGTGCTGGTGCGCGCCGACCTGAACGTGCCCGTGCAGGACGGCAAGGTGAGCGACACCACGCGCATCGACCGTCTGGCGCCGACGCTGAAGGAGCTGGCCTCCAAGGGGGCCAAGGTGGTGATCCTCTCCCACTTCGGCCGCCCCAAGGGCGGGCCGGACACCAAGAACTCGCTGCGCCAGGTCCTGCCGGAGCTGTCGAAGGCCGTGGGCCAGGACGTCGCCTTCGCCGAGGATTGCATCGGCGACAAGGCCAAGGCGGCCATCGCGGCCGTTCAGCCGGGCCAGATGGTGCTGCTGGAGAACACCCGCTTCCACGCCGAGGAGGAGAAGAACGAACCCGCTTTCGCCAAGCAGATGGCGGAACTGGGGGATTTCTACGTCAACGACGCCTTCTCCGCCGCGCACCGCGCCCACGCCTCGACCGAGGGTGTCGCCAAGCACCTGCCGGCCGCCGCCGGCCGCCTGATGCAGGCGGAGCTGGAAGCGCTGACCAAGGCGCTGGAGAAGCCGGAGCGGCCGGTGTGCGCGGTCGTCGGCGGCGCCAAGATCTCCACCAAGCTCGACCTGCTGGGCAACCTCGTGAAGCGGGTGGACATGCTGGCGCTGGGCGGCGGCATGGCGAACACCTTCCTGTTCGCGCAGGGCACCGACGTGGGCGCCAGCCTGTGCGAGAAGGACATGGCCGATCAGGCGCGCTCGATCATGGAGACGGCGAAGGCCGCCGGCTGCGAGATCCTGCTGCCGAAGGACTTCATCGTCGCCAAGGAGTTCAAGGCCAACGCCGCCCACCGCGCGGTGGCCGCCGATGCCATCGGCGCCGACGAGATGGCGCTGGACGTCGGCCCGGCCACGGTGGAGTTCCTGGGGCTGAAGCTGCAGGGTGCGAAGACCGTGGTGTGGAACGGCCCGCTGGGTGCCTTCGAGCTGGTGCCCTTCAACGCCGGCACCAACGCCGTGGCCGGTCTGGTGGCCGAGCGCACGCAGGAGGGGCGCCTTCTGTCGGTGGCCGGCGGCGGCGACACGGTGGCGGCCCTGGCCGCGGCCGGCGTGGAGGAGAAGTTCTCCTACGTCTCGGCGGCCGGCGGCGCCTTCCTGGAGTGGCTGGAAGGCAAGGACCTGCCCGGCGTGGCGGCCCTGAAGAAGTAAGGTGACGGTGCGGGCGGGGATACGCTTCCCCGCCCGTTTCGCGTCGGCGTTGTGGCGGACGGAACCGGCGGCGCGCCCGCGCTGTTGATGGGTTGCCCCTTTTGGTCTCATCCCCTCCGCGCGAAGGTGGGGTAGAGTGACGCACGCCCGACAACACGCGGCACCCCCGATGCGCCCATCCGATCACACCACCCTCCCGCGCCGCCCGGCCACCAGCCGCGAGGCGCCGCCGGCCGTGCCCCCGGATGCCGCGCCGGCGAACCTTTCGGAGGCCGCCCCCATCCACGCCGGCCCGCGCCCGGAACCGGTGGTGGAACGCATGCGCGGGCCGGGACTGGTGCTGCTGTGGGGGGCGCTGATCGCCGGATCCTGGGCGCTGGTCCTGGGGCTGGGCTACGGCGCCTGGAGCCTGATCGCCGCGTGGTGACGGCGCCGCGCGGAAAGGTGTAGTGTCCGGGCGGAACTCGCCTTTCCCGGATCCTGCATGAACGCGAACGTCATGACCGTCACCGCCCAGGACGAGCTGCGGCGCGCCATGGAACTCCACACCGCCGGCTGGCTGGCCGAGGCGGCGCTGCTGTACCGCCGCGTGCTGCTGGCCGAGCCGGCCAATCCCGACGCCCTGCACATGACCGGCGTCCTGGCCATGCAGCGCGACGGCGCAGCGAACGGCATCCGCCTGATCGAGCGGTCGTTGGCGATGCAGGAGAACGGCCGGGCGCGCTACAACCTCGCCGTCGCGCTGAAGCAGGCCGGCCGCTTCGACGAGGCGCTGGAACAGACGAAGGCGGCCGTGCGGCTGGCACCCGATTTCCCGGCGGCGCACTACAACCTGGGCATCGCGCTGGCCGAGCGCCGGGAGTGGCACGCGGCGGTCGCCGCCTACCGCGAGGCCATCCGCCTCAACCCCAGCTACACCGCCGCCTACATCAACGTCGGCAACGTGCTGGTCGACGTGTGGGAGCCGGAGCGCGCGGTCGCCGCCTACCGCAACGCCATCGCGCTCGACCCCGCCTATCCGCGCGTCTATTCCAACCTGGGCAACGCGCTGCGCGAGCACGATCGCTTCGCCGAGGGCTTGGTGGCCGTGCGCCGCGCCCTGACGCTGGACCCGGCGCTGGCCTCGGCGCACCACAACCTGGGCAACGCCCTGATGGAACAGGCCCGCCATGCCGACGCCGAGGCGTCGTACAAGCGGGCCATCGCGCTGACGCCCGACCACGCCGCCGCGCACTTCGGCCTTTCCTTGATGCAACTGCACCAGGGCGACTACGCGCGCGGCTGGGCGACGTACGAATGGCGCTGGCGGACCGGCGACTCCTTCCCGCCGCCGGGGCCACGCTGGCAGGGCGAGGACGTGGCGGGCAAGACCGTGCTGCTGTACGCCGAACAGGGCTTCGGCGACACGCTGCACTTCGTCCGCTACGCGCCAATGGTGGCGGCGCTGGGCGCCCGCGTGCTGCTGGAGGCGCCGGAGCCGCTGAAGCGCCTGCTGGAGCGCACGCCGGGCGTCGAGCGCGTCACCACCCACGGCACGCCGCCGCCGGCGCACGACCTGCAGTGCCCGCTGCTCAGCCTGCCGCAGGCCTTCGGCACGCGGCTGGAGACGATCCCGGCCGACATCCCCTACCTGCACGCCGATCCGGCGCTGGTGGAACGCTGGCAGGCCCGGCTGCCGGAGGATGGGACCCTGCGCGTCGGGCTGGTGTGGGCCGGCAACCCGCGCCGCAACCAGATCAGCGCCCACTCGATCGACCGCCGCCGCTCCATGCGGCTGGAGCAGTTCGCGCCGCTGGCCGGCGTGCCGGGCGTGCGATTCTACAGCTTGCAGAAGGGCGAGGAGACCGCCTCCCAGGCCAAGGCGCCGCCGCCGGGCATGGATCTGGTGGATGTGATGGACGCGGTCGGCGACTTCGCCGACACGGCGGCGCTGATCGCCACCCTCGACCTCGTGATCGGCGTCGACACCTCGGTCATTCACCTGGCGGGGGGCTTGGGCAGGCCGGTGTGGATGCTGTCGCGCTTCGACGCCTGCTGGCGCTGGCTGGCCGGGCGGGAGGACAGCCCGTGGTATCCGACGATGCGCGTCTTCCGCCAGCCCCGGCCCGGCGCCTGGGCGCCGGTGGTGGAGCGGGTAGCGGCGGACCTGCGGGCGTGGGCGGCCGGGAAGGCGCGCTGATGCGGACGGCGCCCGAAGGCGCCGCCGGTGTGACTACTCCGCCGGGGCCGGCGCCGGTTCCAGCTCGTCCGGGCGGTGCGGGAAGGCGACGGCCGCCAGGACGATGGCGAGGCCGAAGGCGGCCAGCACCTGGTACACCACCGCGAAGCCGCCCGCCGCGTGCAGGCCGCCGACCAGCGGCACGGCCAGCGCGCTCGCTGCGAAGGACACGAAGTAGCGCACCGCGTAGGCGCGGGCGCGCCAGGACTCGGTCGTGTACTTGGCGACCATGGTGTCGTTGATCGTCACCTGCCCGAAGATGGCGAACATCATGAGCAAGGCCGGCGCCACCAGCGCCCAGCCCTCCACCGTGGAAGCTAGCAGCAGGCCCGGCGCCTGCAGCGCCGCCAGCGGCAGGAAGACGCGGCGCAGGGTGTGGCGGTCCAGCAGGTGGCCGATGATGAGCTGCGACGTCGCCCCCAGCGCGTAGATCGCCGACACCAGCGCCCCCACCCCCAGCGGAGTGCCGGCCACCGCCAGCAGACGCTCGTCGAACAGCTTGGGCAGCGACACGGTGGCCGCGTTGAACACCACGCCGCCGGCCACCGTGGTGACCGCCAGCACGGAAAAGGCGCGCACCACCACGCCGCGCGGCAGGTTGGCCGAGGTCCGGGCCGCCGCCCGCCTGGGCGCCGGCGCGTCCGGCACCAGCGCCAGGAACAGCAGCCCGACGGCGGCGGCCACCACGCCCGGCACCACGAAGGCCATCCGCCAGCCGAACCACTGCGTGAGGCCGCCGGCGACCAGCGCCGCCGCGGCGATGCCCAGGTTGCCCCACACGCCGTTGATGCCGATCTCCCGCCCCAGCCTGCCGGCGTGCGCCGTCAGCATGGCCGTGCCGACCGGGTGGTAGATCGACCCGAACACGCCGACCAGCGTGATCCCGGCGGCGAGTTGCCAGGGCGTGTCCGCCAGCCCGGTGAGCGCCGTGGCGGCGCCGATGCCCAGGAAGAACACCGCCATCATGTTGCGCCGGCTCCACCGGTCGCCCAGCCAGCCGGCGGGGATCGAGCCCGCGCCGAAGGCGATGAAGCCGCCGAGCGACAGCGCCAGAAGCTCCCCGTACGACAGGCCGAAGGCGTCGCCCATGCCGAGCACCGCGGTGGGCAGGATGAGCATGTGCAGGTGGTCGATCACGTGGCCGGCGTTG